>JALYVP010000032.1 GCA_030853185.1 Actinomycetota bacterium
GCACGGGAGCGGACGGCGCCGGGGCCGGGCCGACGACGCGTTGGACCGAGGCCACCAGACCACCGTTGACCGGGGCCCCCTGGGTGACGGGCGGGGCGGCGGCCCTCGGCGCGGCGCTGGTGGTCGACGGCGTCAGGTTGGCCGCCGCCTGGGCAGTGGCGGCCTCGTCCTGCTGGCGGGCAACGACCTGGGTCTGGAGGAGGGACTGGAGCTGGTCCAGCTGGGTCTGCTCATGGTTGGCCAGGGCCAACGCCGAGCTGCGAGCGTCAGCGGCAGAACGGACGTCCTGGTTGCTGGCCTCCTGCTCGCCCTTCACGGTCGCGGCCTGGGTCTGGAGCTGGGCCTGTTGCACCTTGAGCTGATCGACCGAGTCGGTGACGTTGCCGCTGGCCACGCTTAGGTATTCGGCTCGCACCGCAGGATCGGCGGAGCCGCCCAGGGCGGCGTAGGTGTTGTCGGCGTGGGTGCCGGTATAGGAGCGGATGGCCTGGTTGCGCAACGTGGACAGGCTGGCGGTCATCTTGGTGCGCATGGCCTGCAGGGTGGCGTTGTCGGTGGTCAGCTGCTGGCCCAGGGTTGAAGCCTGAAGGTTGGCCTGCTGGTAGGCCTCGGTCAGAGCGTGGATGTGCCCGGCGCCGGTGGCGACCTGCGCCTGGAGCGCACCGATCCGAGCCTGGGTGTCGCGCACCTGATCGGCGGTGGCGACGCCTCCGGGCGCGGCGATGAGGACAAAGGCGACAAGGCTGCCGACCACCGTCCGCTTCGCTGAGGGACCCACTCGGTGGAGGTCCACTGCGAGCAGTTTCCCGATGAACGTCAAGACAGCCGGGCACCGTAGCAGGCCGGTAGCTCTGCACCAAACAGCAGCGCGCCGAAGAAGCGCCTGCGGGTGCTGGTGATCAGTATGCCCGAAGGGGCGCCGCGGCGCGTGGATGTCTCCCCCGAGGCGGAACTGACCGGCATCACCGGCGGCGCTGGCGGTGTGGGCCGCGGGCATACTCGGCGGGTGGAGATCTCCGCCAAGTCCGACTACAGCATTCGGGCCCTGGCGGAGCTGGCCGCGGCCGGTGGCGGACCGTGCAAGGTGAGCGACGTGGCGTACCGCCAGGGCATCTCCCCTCGTTTCCTCCAGAACCTGCTGTTGCAGCTCCGCCGGCGGGGCCTGGTGCACAGCCAGCGGGGCACAGACGGCGGTTACCGCCTGGCTCGGCCTCCCGAGATGATCACCCTGGCTGACGTGTTCCGGGCCGTCGATGGTCCCCTGGCCGATGTCCGCGGCGAGCGCCCCGAGGATCAGGACTACCCGGGCGTGGCCGTTGCTCTGCCCGAGGTGTGGATGGCCGTCCGGGTCAGCATCCGCCGGGTCCTCGAGGAGGTGACAGTGGCCGATGTTGCCGCCGGCCGCCTGCCCGGGTCGTTGCAGGCGCTGGTCGAGGCGACCGACGCATGGAAGTCCGATCCGGATCGCTGAACCGGCCCGGCCGGCAGGGGCCGGCGGGGTTCAGTGCGCAACCAGGTCAGTGAGGCGCTGCAGGGCCTGGTCGAGCAGCGCCGGCTGCTTGCAGAACGCCATGCGCACGAAGGGGAGGCCGGCTTCCTTGTCGTCATAGAACGTGGCGCTCGGGACCGCGACGACGCCCACCCGCATCGGGAGCTCCCGGCACAGCGTCGTGCCGTCGTGGTAACCGAAGCTGGCGGCGGTCACGGTGGCGAAGTAGGTGGCGGCGGGCTGCAGGACTTCGGCTCCCGCGGCGCTCAGGCCGTCGCAGAGAAGGTCCCGGCGAACCTTGAGGTCCGCCCCGATGCTGGCGAACCAGTCGTCGTCGAGACGGAGCCCGACGGCAACGGCCGGTTGGAAGGGGGCGCCGTTCACGTAGGTCAGGAACTGTTTGACGGTGCGCACGGCGGCGATCAGGGTCGCCGGCCCGCAGGCCCAGCCCACCTTCCATCCGGTGAAGGAGAACGTCTTTCCTGCGCTGGAGATGGTGACGGTTCGCTCCGTCATGCCGGGAAGGGTGGCGAGCGGGACGTGACGCCCCTCGAAGATCAGGTGCTCGTAGACCTCGTCGGTGACGGCCAGCAGGTCATGGTCGACACAGCACCGGGCGATGACGGCCAGCTCATCGGCGTCGAAGACCTTGCCCGTCGGGTTGTGGGGGCTGTTGAGCAGGATCAGGCGGGTCCGAGGGGTGATCGCCGCCGCCAGCCGCTCCGGATCGAAGCTCCATGTGGGCGGCTCGAGGGGGACCACCCGGCGTCGGGCGCCAGCCAGGGCGATGGCGGCGGCGTAGGAGTCGTAGTAAGGCTCGAAGGTGACTACCTCGTCGCCGATCTCGCACAGGCCGAGCACCGCGGCGGTGATCGCCTCGGTTGCGCCCGCGGTGACCAGCACCTCGGTGTCGGGATCGAAGCTCTGGGCGTAGAAGCGCTGGCGGTGCTCGGCGATGGCCTGGCGCAGATCGGCGATCCCGGGCCCCGGCGGGTACTGGTTGTACCCGGCGCGGATGGCGGCGACGGCCGCCTCGGCCACGGCCGCCGGGCCGTCGGTGTCAGGAAAGCCCTGCCCCAGGTTGATCGAGCCGGTGCGGGCGGCCAGTGCCGACATCTCGGCGAAGATCGTGGTCCCCAGGCCCTGCAGCCGAGAGGACAGGTGGGGGACCCGACCCCCGGACCCCGGGTGGGGAGCGGCGGATGGCGATGCGGTCGGCGGGAGAGAAGCCACGCCGTTCATCATCGCCGAGTGGGCGGTCGGTGGCACCCGTAGGATGCGGCCCGGCGACGGCCCTCGATATGGGAGGTGGCATGCAAGAGCGGTTCGGTGACGTGACGGTAGAGGTAGGCGGCGACCACGTGGCGGTGGTGGAGATCCACCGACCCCCCAACAACTTCTTCGACATCGCCCTCATCGCTTCCCTGGCGGACGCCTACCGGGCTGTCGACGACGAGCCTGAGGCCCGGGCGATCGTGTTGTGCTCCGAGGGCCGTCATTTCTGCGCCGGCGCCGACTTCAGTGCCCAGAGCGACGCCGAGCCCTTGGGTAGGGACAGCACTGCGTCGCTCTACGCCGAGGCGGTCAAGTTGTTCTCGGCGCTGACCCCCGTGGTGGCGGCCGTCCAGGGCGCCGCGGTCGGCGGGGGGCTCGGTCTGGCCTGCGCCGCCGATTTGCGGATTGCCTGTCCCGAGGCTCGGTTCGCGGCCAACTTCTCCCGTCTGGGATTTCATCAGGGCTTCGGGTTGAGCGTGACCCTGCCCCGGATCATCGGCGACCAGCGATCGCTCGAGCTGCTCCTGACCGGAAGGCGCATCACCGGGGAGGAGGCGGCGGCCATCGGGCTGTGCGACCGCCTCTGCGATCAGGACCAGGTCCGGCCCGAGGCGCAGCGCCTGGCCGGCGAGATCGCCGCCGCCGGCCCCCTGGCCGTGCAGGCCATCCGGGCCACCCAGCGCGGCGACCTGGCCGAGCGGGTCCGCCTGGCTACCCGCCACGAGGATGCCGAACAGGTGCGCCTGCGCGACACCGAGGACTTCGCCGAGGGGATCGCGGCCAGCGCCGAGCGGCGCCAACCGGTGTTTAAGGGGCGCTGACGCTCACAGCTTGTGCAGGGCGCCGCTGACGCCGAGGATGCCTCCGGCGATCAGGAGCCCGACCATGCACACGGCGAAGACCAGGTCGGCCTTCCGGGTCTTCAGTCCGTAGAGGCCGAGGACCTGGGCCGCTACCAGGCAGGCGGCGGCCGCATAGAGCTCGGTCACGGGCCCTGGATGGGCCCGCCGAGCCAGCTCGAGGAGACAACGTCCAGGCTCCGCATCCGGGTGAGGTTAGCCCCCCGGCGCCGGGGGGTCACGTATCCCGTCCACCGCTCTGGCGCCGGCGTCGATCGGCCACAGGCCCGAAGCCTGCGCCTCGTCGAGCATCCACGCCCGTTGCCCGGCCCTCACCGCGCTGGACGACACCGACCGGTGGCCGGGATCGACGTCCAGGGTCTGGACCCGTCCCGCTCGATCGGGGGGGAGGGGAAAGGGCGGCCGGGGGGCAACGAGGATCAGGGGGAGCCGCTCCAGGGCGTCGTCCCGGGCGGCGGTGGATCCTCCATACCAGATCGGGTCGGCGATCTGGGCCCACTTGTCGGCGCCGAGGATGACCGCATGGGCGTCGCCGGCGATGTCGGCGAGGAGCTGGTCGGCGGTGGTTCGGACTCCGAGCCACGGCCTGGTGGCGGCGACGGCCCGGAGGACCTCGAGGCGTTCTTTCGGGGTGGGGCCGCCGCCGTGCTCCTTGCCCAGGGCGACCCGGGAGATGACGAGCTCCACGCGGGCCAGCCCGGCCTGCCCGGCGGCCGCCTCGGCGATGGCCAGGTGAGCGACGGTGGGCGGGTTGAAGCTCCCCGGGTACACCCCGAGCGATCCGGTGGACACCGCTTCGGAGGACACCGCTTCGGAGGACACAGCTTCGGAGGACACAGCTTCGGAGGACAGAGCCTCCCGGGTGGGCGTGGTCCGCACCTCTCCAGCATGGCGCGCTCGCCACCGGGGGTCGACGCCTCCCGGTCGCCACGCACTCATCTCGGTGGGAAACGGGTAGAGCTGATCCCGAGACCTCGATCGACGACCGCGAGAGGAGATTCCGTCGTGCATCTTTCGGTGC
This sequence comes from Actinomycetota bacterium, assembly GCA_030853185.1. Taxonomy (GTDB): domain Bacteria; phylum Actinomycetota; class Acidimicrobiia; order Acidimicrobiales; family Palsa-688; genus JALZAH01. The sequence goes on from JALYVP010000032.1 coordinate 4,646, forward strand.
TGCTGGACCGTCAACTCCAATCCCCGGTCGGTGACGTGGTCGGCAAGCTCGACGACGTCATCGTCGGGTTGCGAGGTGGCGACTACCCCCTGGTCACGGGACTCGTCGCCAAGCTCGGCGGCCGTCGCCGGGTGTACATCCCGATCAAGGCGGTGGCGGCGTTGGGCGAGCACCAGGTCGTCCTGGGCCAGGCGACGGTCGATCTGCGGGGCTTCGAGCGACGCGACGGCGAGGTGTTGTTGCGCGGGGACATCCTCGGTCATCGTCTGATCGACGTCGCCGCCGCCGAGCTGGTGAGGGCTTGGGATCTCGAGCTCCAAGAGACCGGGGAAGGCTGGGTGCTGTGCCGTCTCGACACCCGGCGCCCGGCTCGGCTGTTTGGGCTGCTGCACCAGGGGGGCGGCCACCCGGCCAAGGACTGGAAGGCGTTCGAACCGCTCGTCGGCCATGCCGCCAGCAGCGTGGTGCGCAGCGGTTTCGGGCGCGTCCGCCGTCTCAAGCCGGCCCAGATCGCCGACCTCCTCGAGGCTGCATCGGGGGAGGAGGGCGAGGAGATCCTCCATGCCGTCCACCGCGACCCGGAGCTGGAAGCCGACGTGTTCGAGGAGCTGGACCCTGACATCGCCAACCGGCTCTTCGGCGACAAGTCCGATGCCGAGGTGGCCGACGTGGTCAGTCACATGGGGGCCGACGACGCCGCCGATGCCGTCGCCGAACTGCCGCAACGGCGACGGCAGAACGTCCTCGATCTGCTTCCCCCTGCCACCCGCACCAAGGTCGTCACCCTGCTCGGGTTCAATTCGTCGAGCGCCGGGGGTCTCATGGGCATCGAGTTCCTCGTCGGGCCACCGGAGGCCACCGTCGAGGAGGCGCTGCGCCGGATCCGCTTGGCGGCGAACGTCCAACCCGAGGCGTTGGTGACCTTCCACGCCGTCGACGAGGACAATCGGCTGATCGGCACCGCGTCGGTCATCGAGCTTCTCCACGCCGACGCCGAGGCCTGCGTCGTCGACGTCATCGACAAGGACCCCGTTCGGGTTACTCCCGTGGCCGACGTCGTTGACGTGGCCCTGCTCATGGCCGACTACAACCTGATGACCATCGCCGTCGTCGACGCCGACAGCCGGCTCCTCGGCGTGATCACCGTCGACGACCTCCTCGAGGCGACCATCCCCGATGATTGGCGACGTCGGGAGCCCGCACCGCGACCCGAGCGCCCACCGGAGACCGCCCCGACGTTCACCGCCTCCCCGGTCCGCCCACCCGATCCCGGGGTGCCAGGCCATGCCTGACCGCTCCCCCGGAGACCAGAGCACGCCCGTGGCCGCCGGCGCTCCCGCTCCTCCTACCGTCGGCCCTCAAGGCCCGGCTCCGGCGTCCGCCATCCTCGACAGCGCCCACCTCGGCGACATCGAGGGTGCCCTCGGGCGGATCTCAGTGGGTGACGCCGGCGAGCGTCACAGCTGGAGGCAGCGGTTCCTCACCCTGGCCGCCATCGTCGGCCCGGGCATCATCGTCATGGTCGGCGACAACGATGCCGGTGGCGTGTCCACCTACACCCAGGCCGGTCAGGACTACCACACCAGCCTGCTGTGGACCCTGCTGCTCCTCATCCCGGTGCTCATCGTCAACCAGGAGATGGTCGTCCGCCTGGGCGCGGTGACCGGTGTCGGCCATGCCCGGCTGATCAACGAGCGCTTCGGCCGCGGGTGGGGATGGTTCAGCGTCGGCGACCTCTTCGTCCTCAATGTTCTGACCATCGTCACCGAGTTCATCGGCATCTCCCTGGCCGCCTCCTACGCCGGCATCTCCAGGTACGTCGCCGTCCCCAGCGCCGCCGTGATCCTGGTGGTGATCATGGCGTCGGGAAGCTTCCGACGATGGGAGCGGGCCATGTTCGTGTTCATCGCCATCACCCTGGTCCAGGTCCCTCTCTTCTTCCTCTCCCGCCCGCAGTTCGGGACCATCGCCAAGAACTTCGTTGTCCCTGGGATCCAGGGCGGGGTGTCGTCCGCCGCGGTGCTGTTGATCATCGCCATCGTCGGAACCACCGTCGCCCCGTGGCAGCTGTTCTTCCAGCAGTCCAACATCGTCGACAAGCGCATCACGCCCCGGTTCATCAGCTACGAACGGGCTGACACCGTCATCGGATCCCTCGTCGTGGTCGTCGGCGCCGCTGCCCTCATGGTCACCGCCGACTACGCCGCCCGGGGGACCATGGCCTTCGGAAACTTCACCGACGCCGCCGGGGTCGCCCACCTCCTGGCCCACCACGGCAACGGCTTGGGTGCCATGTTCGCCGTCGTCCTGTTCGACTCCAGCATCATCGGCGCGGCCGCCGTGACCCTCTCCACCAGCTACGCCTTCGGTGACGTGTTCGGGATCCGCCATTCGCTGCACCGGGGCTTCGCCGAGGCCAAACAGTTCTACTTCAGCTACACCGCCATGGTGCTGGTTGCTGCCGGCGTCGTGTTGATCCCCGGTGCTCCGCTGGGGTTGATCACCACGAGCGTCCAAGCCCTCGCCGGGCTCCTCCTCCCTTCCGCCAGTGTGTTCCTGCTCCTGTTGTGCAACGACCGGGAGGTCCTCGGTCCCTGGGTCAACCCGAGATGGCTCAACGTGGTCGCCGCCGTGATCGTCGGGATCCTGTTGGTTCTGTCAGGCACCCTGATGGCCACCACCCTCTTTCCTGCCATTGATGTCACCGGCGTCTTCGCCTACCTCGCCGGGGCTCTAGCCGTCGGGGGCCTGGGCGTGATCGCCGGCCTCAAGGTTGCGGCCACCCGCACCGGCGCTGTGGCCGGGCCGGTCCGACCGGTCGTGGCCAGGAGCGAGAAGCTGTCGTGGCGTATGCCGCCGCTGGCGCTCCTCAAGCCGGTGCGCTGGTCCCCCGGTCTTCGGGTCGGCATCCTGTCGATGCGGGCCTACCTGATCGTCAGCGCCGTCCTGCTGGCGGTCAAGGCTGTCCAGCTGGGATCGGGGGACTGAGCCGTCACCCGGGAGCCCGACCGCTCACCCCGATGAGGACCGACCCTGACGGACGAGCTCCACCACACCGGCCACGTCGGCGTTGGCCAGTCCCGCGTCCGTCGCTCGACGGTACTGATCCCGGGCCGTCCGCGCCCCGGCCACATCGAGGCCGGCGGCCGATGCCAACGACACGAACAGGTCCAGATCCTTGGCCCCCAGAGGCATAGCGAACCATCCGTCGTGATCACCGTGGACCATGTCCTCCAGCCGGTTGTGCAAGCCGGGGGCGACTAGGGCGCTGGAAGCGAACAGGTCGATCAGGAAGGCATCATCGAGCCCCGCCGCCTGGGCCGTCGCCACCGCCTCGGCCAGGGCCATCAGCCCGCTGAGCAGCAACGAGTTGTTCACCACCTTGACGGTGGTGGCGGCCACCGGATCCTCACCGCAGGGCAGGCGGTTCCCGCCGAGCGTTGACCACAGCGGGTCGAGCCGGCTGATGGCATCCGCCGGTCCTCCCAGGCAGTACACGGCCTGCCCCGCCGCCACCGCCCCGGGACCGCCGAAGATCGGGGCGGCGACGAAGTGGTCCGCGTAGGCGTCGGCGAGAGCCCGGGTGGTCGACGGTGACACGGTTGTGCAGTCGACGACGAGCTGGGAGGTGACCGCTGCTCGCGCCGCACCGTCGGGGAGCAGGACGGCGCCCACGGCGGCGTCGTCGCTCAGGGAGATGACAATGGCGTCACCGGCCGCGACCGCTTCGTCGGGCGTTCCGGCCTCGGTGGCGCCGGCCGCGACGAGGTCGCCGGCCTTCCCGGGGGAGCGGTTCCACACCGTCAGCTGATGACCGCCCGCCGACAACCGTTCGGCCAGCGCATGGCCCATGCTTCCCATGCCCAACACCGAGACGCGCATGGATCCAACCCTAGAGTCCGGCGCCGGAGCCGGCTATACCTTCGTGGGGCCGGCCTTGATGGCTTCTCGGATGCGGTTGTAGGTGCCGCAGTGCGGCAGACGTTGCGCATGGTGTCGAGGGCGGCGTCGTGGATGGGCTTGCCCTGGGCCTGCTGCTCCGTGAGCGGGGCTACAGCGGCCATGATCTGGCCCGGCTGGCTGTAGCCGCACTATAAGCAACGTCGTTTTCGATCCATGCCTCCTGCATCGGGTGCAGCGGCTTGTTGACGGTGGCGGCCAGGCCTTCGATGGTGGTGATCTCGTCGGTGGGCTGGATGTCGAAGATGTTTACCGAGCACGGCGCGTGTAGAGCGCGTCGATGTCGTCCGCCCGGTTCTTGGCGACCACGCTGCGCTTCAGCTTGAGGGTCGGGGTGACCTCGCCGCTGTCCTCGGTGAAGTCGCGGCCCAGGATGGCGAACGACCGGATGGACTCCGCCTTGGACACGGCCAGGTTGGCGTCGTCGACCGCCCGCTGGATCTCGGCTCGGAGATCGCTGTCACCGACCAGGTCGGTGATCGCTCCGTGCTTGTCGTGCTCGGTCGACCACGGCCCGAAGGCGTCCTCGTCGAGGGTGACCAGCGCGGCGATGAAGGGCCGGTTGTCGCCCACCACCATGCACTGGCTGATCAGGGGGTGGGCGCGGAGACGATCCTCCAGCACGGAGGGGGCGACGTTCTTGCCCCCGGCGGTGACGATCAGCTCCTTCTTGCGCCCCGTGATCCACAAGAAGCCGCGGTCATCGAGCTTGCCGATGTCGCCCGTCTTCAAGAACCCGCCGTCGAAGCTCTCGGCGGTGCCGGCGTCGTTGTGCCAGTAACCGGCGAAGATGCTCGGCCCTCGGGCCATCACCTCGCCGTCAGGGGCGATGCGGATGGTCGTGCCGGGCACGGGCTGGCCGACGCTGCCCACCCGCAAGGCGTGTGGCCAGTTGAAGGTCACGGCGATGCACTCGGTCATCCCGTATGCCTCCAACACGGTGATGCCCGCCCCCCGGAAGAAGTGACCGAGACGGTCTCCGAGGGGCCCACCGGACGACACTGCGTAGTGCATGTTCCCGCCGACCGCGGCCCGCATCTTGGCGTAGACCAGTCGGTCGAAGAGGGCATGGCGAGCCCGCAGGAGAGGTGAGGCGGCGGCCTGGTCAGTGGTGGCGCTCGACCAGGCCACCGCCGTCGACTCGGCCAGGGCGAAGATCCGGGCCGTGGCCGGCGACCCTCCGGCCTGCTGCTTGGCCGTGTTGTACACCTTCTCGAACACCCGGGGAACCGACAGCAAGAAGGTCGGCCGGAACGACTGGAGGTCCGTCACCAGCCGCTTGGTGTCACCGCAGTACGCCATCTTCGTGCGGCTGGACACGCAGGCGATCTGGACGGCGCGGGCGAAGACGTGGGCCAGGGGGAGGAACAGCAGGGTTGACCCTTCGACGCCGAAGAGCTCGGGCAGGTTGGGGACGATGGCGTGGAGGTCGCTCAGGCAGTTACCGTGGGTGAGCTGGCACCCCTTGGGACGCCCGGTGGTGCCGGAGGTGTAGATCACCGTGGCCAGGCTCGATCGGGTCAGGGTGCCCCGATGGTGGTCGATGACCGCGGCGTCGACGTCGGCGCCCGAGCGGGCCAGGTCGTCGAGGCCGGCCTGGTCGATCTGCCACACCGGACCGAGGCCGGGCGCCTCGGAGCGCACGGCCGCGATCGTGGCGGCGTGACCGTCCGTCTCGCAGATGGCGGCGACCGCGTCGCTGTCGGAGAGGATCCACGCCACCTGCTCGGCCGAGCTGGTCTCGTAGATGGGGACGGTCACCGCCCCCACCGAGGCGATGGCGTAGTCGCACAACGTCCACTCGAGGCGGGTCCCGCTCATCAGCGCCACTCGCTGACCTGGTTCCACTCCGGCATTGATGAGCCCGCCGGCCATGGCCCTGATCCGGCCCAGCGCCTCCCCAGCGGTGACGTCCACCCAGCCGCCGTCGCCGGGCACCGCGAACAGAACCGTCCCCGGTTCGGTGACGCCCAGACGGTAGATGGCGTCGGTCAGGTTGGTATCGTCGGGTTCGCCAGACACGACCGGGACGGTGAACTCGCGCATGGCCAGAGCCTGGCATCAGGGGCGACCGGGCTCAACTCCGGCCGCCCCGGCAGGGACGGGCTCAGTACCGGGAGGCGCTCAGTACCGGTAGGTGTCGGTCTTGAACGGACCTTCGAGGTCGACACCGAGATAGGCGGCCTGCTTCTCGGTGAGCGTCGACAGCTTGGCGCCCAACTTGCCGAGATGGAGGCGGGCTACCTTCTCGTCGAGGTGGCGGGGGAGCACGTAGACCCCGATCGGGTACTCGTCGGTCTTGTTGAACAGCTCCATCTGGGCCAGCACCTGGTTGGTGAAGCTGGCAGACATGACGAAGCTGGGGTGACCGGTGGCGCACCCCAGGTTCACCAGGCGCCCTTCGGCCAGGACGATCACCGAGTGCCCGTCGGGGAAGTCCCAGGCGTCGACCTGCGGCTTGATGTTGGTGCGGGAGATGCCCTCCCAGCGGGCCAGGCCGGCCATGTCGATCTCGTTGTCGAAGTGACCGATGTTGCAGACGATGGCGTTGTGCTTCATCTTCGACATCGACTCGGCGGTCAGCAGGTCCCGGTTGCCGGTGGCCGTCACAAAGATGTCGGCGGTCTCCAGGGTATCTTCGAGGGTGACGACCTGGTAGCCCTCCATGGCTGCCTGCAGGGCGCAGATGGGGTCGATCTCGGTGATCAGCACCCGGGCGCCCTGGCCCCGCAGGGACTGGGCGCAACCCTTGCCGACATCCCCGAACCCGCAGATCACGGCCACCTTGCCGGCGATCATGACATCGGTGGCCCGGAAGATGCCGTCGATCAGGGAGTGGCGGCAACCGTAGAGGTTGTCGAACTTGGACTTGGTGACCGAGTCGTTGACGTTGATGGCGGGGAACCGCAGCTCCCCTGTGGCGTGGCGCTGGTATAGCCGGTGGACACCGGTGGTGGTCTCCTCCGACACTCCCTTGATGCCCTTGGCCATGTCGGTCCACAGCGTCCCGTTCTCGCGCAGGGTGCGCTGCAGGGTGGCGAGGATGATCCCGTACTCCTCGGTGTCGTCGGGGCCGAGGTCGGGCACCTTGTTGTCGCGCTCGCACTCGGCGCCCAGGTGGACCAAGAGGGTGGCGTCGCCGCCGTCGTCGAGGATGAGGTTGGGGCCGGTGCCGTCCGGCCAGCGCAGCGCCTGCTCGGCGCACCACCAGTACTCCTCCATGGTCTCGCCCTTCCAGGCGTAGACGGGGACCCCGGCTTGGGCGATGGCGGCGGCGGCGTGATCCTGGGTTGAGAAGATGTTGCACGAGGCCCAGCGGACCTCGGCGCCGAGGGCGACGAGCGTCTCGATCAGGACGGCGGTCTGCACGGTCATGTGCAGCGAACCGGTGATGCGTGCCCCGGCCAATGGCCTGGAATCCCCGTACTCGGTTCGCAGGGCCATCAGGCCCGGCATCTCCACCTGGGCCAGGTCGATCTCGCGTCGACCGAAATCGGCCAAGGCGATGTCGGCGACGCGGTAGCTGACTCCGTCAGCGTCGGTGGTCTGGGTGTTGGGCACGGTTCTGCTCCTCTGGGATGACAGGGTTGGCGTCGCGGCGCGACGCCGTCGGACAGCTCATCCACGAGGGTCGATGAGCTGGGTGCGCCGGTCCGGGGCCGTCTGGCCCTTCCCATCAGGTCAGCCGAGGCTCCGCCATCCTAGAGGGCGGGCCGCCGTCCCGGGACCATTCCTGTCGAGCCGATCAGGAGCACCTGACGAGCGACCATCGGAGGGGTTCCAGGGAGCCGGGCCCGCAGGGTTGCGGAGGCCAACCCGTATCCTCGGCGAACGTGAAACCCGCTCCCGCCCTCAGCCCCGCCGGTCGCGACCAGGCCTGGGATGCCTTGGCCGCCGTTCCTTCGACGTCCTCGTCGTCGGTGGTGGCGTCACGGGCGCCGGTGCCGCTCTCGACGCCGCCAGCCGGGGGCTGGCGGTCGCCTTGGTCGAAGGTCGGGACTTCGCCAGCGGCACGTCGTCGCGGTCGTCGAAGTTGTTCCACGGTGGGCTGCGCTACCTGGAGCGGCTCGACTTTCACCTCGTGCGCGAAGCGCTGCGCGAGAGGGACCTGCAGGTGGAGCGCCTCGCGCCCCACCTGGTGCGACCCGTGTCGTTTGCCTACCCACTGTCGCATCCTGTCTGGGAGCGGGCTTACGTGGGCGCCGGAATGTTCCTCTACGACGCCCTCGGCGGGGGTCGGGTGCTGCCCCGCCACCGGCACCTCAGCCGCCGGGGCGTGCTGGCCCACTACCCCGGTCTGCGCCCGGAGGCCATGGTCGGGGCCGTCCGCTACTGGGACGCCCAGACCGATGATGCCCGCCAAACCCTCACCGTGGCCCGCACGGCTGCCTCCCAGGGTGCCGTCGTGCGCAACTCCACCGAGGTGACCGGCCTCGTTCGCGACGGGGCGCGGGTGGTCGGGGCGGACGTGCGTGACACCGAGACGGGCGACACCCTGGTGGTGCGAGCCGGCGCCGTCGTCAATTGCACGGGAGTGTGGACCGACGACATCCACCGGTGGTCGGGCACGAACAGCGCGTTCCGGGTGCAGGCATCGAAGGGCGTCCACCTGCTGTCGCCCGGAACAGGATCGCGGCCGATGGGGGACTGGTCCTGCGCGCGGAGAGATCGGTGTTGTTCGTGATCCCGTGGGGACCACACTGGATCATCGGTACGACCGATACGCCCTGGGAGCTGGAGCGGGAGCACCCGGCGGCCACGAGCACCGACATCGACTACATCCTCGGCCACGTCAACCGGGTGCTCCTGCACCCCCTGAGCCACGAGGACGTCATCGGGGTGTACGTGGGTCTCCGCCCGTTGTTGCCCGGGGAGGCGGAGGACACGACCCGCTTGTCCCGGGAGCACGCCGTGGCCAGGCCAGTGCCTGGTCTGGTGTCGGTCGCCGGGGGCAAGTACACGACGTACCGGGTCATGGCTCGCGACGCCGTCGATGCCGCCGTGGGGGAGCTGGGTCGGTCCGCTGCTCCCTCGGTCACCGACCACCTGCCCCTGCTCGGGGCTGATGGCTACGCCGGCCTGGTCAACCGGGTGGGGGGCATCGCCGAGCAGCACCACCTGCAGCCGGCTCAGGTCACCCATCTGCTGGAACGCTACGGTTCCCTGCTCGACGATGTGATGGCTCCGGCCGCCGACGATCCGACCCTCCTCGAAGGAGTCGCCGGGGCCCCCGGCTACCTGCGGGCGGAGATCGTCTATGGCGCCACCCACGAAGGTGCCCTCCACCTCGACGACCTGCTGGCCCGGCGCACCCGGATCTCCATCGAGGAACCTCATCGGGGTACCGACTCAGCCGTCGAGGTGGCCTCGCTCGCGGGAGGTGTCCTCGGTTGGGATGCGGCCCGCCAGGCCGAAGAGGTGACGATCTACCGGTCCCGGGTGATCGCCGAGCGGGAGTCGCAGGGCCTGGCCGACGACCGCAGCGCCGAGGAGGCCCGGCTGGCCGGCCTCGACGCCCGCCTGACGGCTCTGGCTACTCGCCGTCCGGGCTGAGCCGTCCTCGCCTCGCCGGTACCGCCCTCCCACCCCGCGCCGGCACCGGGTTGCCGGCGCCGGGTTGCCGGCACTGCCGCGTCAGGCGTCAGGGCGGTCCGAGAACGGCTTGTTCTTGTCGACGCGCGGCTCGGGCGGAAGGCCCAGGACCCGCTCGCCGAGGATGTTGTGCTGGATCTCGTCGGTGCCGCCCCGGATGGAGAGTGACGGGCTGACCAGGAACATGGTCTGCCACGGAGAAGGCGAGTCGCCGACGACGGTGGCTGCTGGGCCGGCGATCTCCACCGCCCGATCGGCCAGCGCCCTGATCATGCGGTTGGTCGTCAGCTTGGCCCCCGAGTCGAGCGGGCCGGGCGGTCGCCCGGCGGCCCGAGCCGCCTGGGAGCGCAGGGCGGTCCATTGGCCGATGCGCAGATCGGTGTAGCTGCGCAGGACCCGGTCCCGGTGGATCGCGGCGGCGCCCGGGGCCCGATCCCCGTTGCCGATGGTGGCGCCCGGTGCGGTCCTCACCGCGTCGTCGAGCAGGGCGAGTATCTCGTCGCCGGTCACGCCCAGATCGCCCGCCAGCGACCCCCGCTCGAAGGACAGGCAGGTGATGGCCACCCGCCATCCTTCGCCCACCGCACCGATGCGGTCGGCGTCGGGAATGACCACCTCGTCGAGGAAGACCTCGTTGAAGTGGGAGTCGCCGTTCATCTGGATGAGAGGCCGGACGGTAGCTCCTGGCGCCGACAGGTCCACCCCGAACGCCGTGATCCCGGCGTGCTTGGGTACCGAGACGTCGGTCCGGGCCAGCAGGAGACCCCACTGCGAGTAGTGGGCCCGGCTCGTCCACACCTTTGATCCCGACACCCGCCAGCCGTCATCGTCGCGGACGGCGCCGGCCTTCAGGTTGGCCAGGTCCGATCCGGCATCGGGCTCGGAGAACATCTGGCACCAAATCTCTTCCCCGCTTCGCATGGCCGGCAGCCACCGGGACTTCTGCTCATCGGAGCCGTGGGCCAGGATGGTCGGCCCGATCAGGTCGAGGCCGACAAGGAACGGGTACATGTCGGGTGTCTCGAAGTCGTCGAGGACGGCGGCGATCACGTCGGCCTCGCCTGACGACAAGCCCATGCCCCCGTGCTCGACCGGCCACGTTGGCACCGCCCAGCCGCCTTCGGCGAGGGCGGTCAGGAACCTCCGGCCGGACTCGAAGTCATCGCTGCCCGCACCCATGACCGTCCCGCGATGATGGGCGCCTCGGGGCGAGAGCAGGGCTTCCAGGGCGGTCCTCGTCAGGGTCCGGAGGTCGCCGGCCGCCCCGGCATCGGTGGTGCCCGTCACGTTGTGACTCTACTGAGCGCTGGCCTCACCGAGCGCGGCCGTCACTGAGGGCTGGTGTCAGGGCCCGGTGGAGCGGCCGGCATCGCCGGGCAGCACCCCGCCCCGCACCGGCCGGCGCCAAGGGTGCCCGTCTCCAGGTGGCCGAGCCGGCGCCGAGGGGCAGAGGGTTCGATGACCTCGGCGACCAGTTCGCGGATCATGGCCACGAAGGCGGGATGGACACCGGGTGTCGCCGCCCGGACCAGCTTGATCCCGGCCCGCCGGGCGGCATCCATCGCCTGGGTGTCGAGGTCGTAGGCGACCTCCATGTGATTGGAGACAAAACCGATCGGGGCGATGATGACGGCGTCGGCCTTTGCGGCCAGAGCCACGACAGCCTCGGTGACGTCGGGTCCCAACCACGGCTGGCTCGGTGGGCCGGAGCGGCTCTGGAACACCAGCTGCCATGACGGGGTCGGGGCACCCGAGCGGTCGGCCACCAGCTGTGCCGTCTCGGTCAGGGCGGCGACGTAGTCGGACGTGTCCGCCATCGCCTGGGGGATGCTGTGGGCGCTGAACAGGACGGGGGCGGCGGGTCCCGCCTCCTCCCGGGCCGCTCGGAGGGCCTCGGCGAGGGGATCGACGAAACCGGGATGGTCGAAGAACAGCCGCACTTTGTCGATCCGGGGAGCGCTCGCCCCCACCTCGGCCTGGGCCCGGGCGATGTCCTGGCGGTACTGGCGGCAACCGCTCCACGACGGGTAGGCGGAGGTGACGAACGCCGCTGCCCGGCGGACGCCATCCTCGGCCATGCGGCGGACGGTGTCGGCGAGGAACGGATGCCAGTTGCGGTTGCCCCAGTAGACCGGCAACGGCGGGCCGTGGGCCGTCAACTCGGCCTTCACGGCATCGACGAGAGCCCGGTTCTGGGCATTGATGGGGCTCACGCCGCCGAAGAGGTGGTAATGCTCGGCGACCTCTTCGAGTCGGGCTCGGGGTACGTTGCGGCCCCTCAGGACCTGCTCGAGGAACGGGATCACGTCGTCGGGTCCCTCCGGCCCGCCGAAGGAGACCACGACGACCGCATCGACGGGCACGGACGTTGACGCAAGCACGGCCTCCGACGCTACGGCGCCTGCCGCGGTAGCGTTGGGCGTTCGTGGTGGTACTCGTCGATGCGGAGCGGTTGTCGGTCCGCCGGAGTGATCGGGCCCTGTTCGAGAGCATCGCCGTGACCGTGGCCGACGGCGACCGGGTGGGCGTGGTCGGGATCAACGGGACAGGGAAGTCCACCCTGCTGCGGGTCCTGGCCGGAACGGAGGAGCCGGACGGCGGCGTTGTCCGCCGCGGTCGCGGAGTCCGGGTCGGCCTGCTGGACCAGCGGCCGCAGCTCCCGTCAGGATCCGTGTCCGCCGCCGTCGGCGACGGGTGGGAGGCGGCCGCCATCCTGGAGCGCCTGGGTATGGGCGCCCACGCCGGGGTCGACGTCAGCCGGCTGTCGGGCGGGCAGGCCAAGCGCGTTTCCCTGGCCCGGACCCTGGTCGAGCCGAGCGAGCTGCTGGTCCTCGACGAGCCGACCAACCACCTCGACATGGGAGCGGTGGCCTGGCTGACCCGGCGGCTCCTTGGGCGCCCCGGGGGCCTGATCCTGGTCACCCACGACCGCCACCTCCTTGACGCCGTCAGCACGAGGATCCTGGAGCTGGACCGGGGCCGGGCCTACGTCCACGAGGGAGGCTACGAGTCGTATCTGGCGGCGCGAACGGAGCGAGAGGCGCAGGCGACCGAGGCGGAGACGGTCCGGGCCAATCTGGCCCGCCGGGAGCTGGCCTGGCTCCGGCGGGGAGCTCCGGCGCGGACCCGCAAGCCCCAGGCCCGGATCGATGCGGCCACGCGGATCATCGCTGG
>JALYVP010000033.1 GCA_030853185.1 Actinomycetota bacterium
CGGTGTGACCGGCTTCGGCGCCCCGGCGAGGCCCGGCCGGACCGGCGCCCCGGGGAGGCCCGGCGCCCCGGGGAAGGGGAGGAGGCGACGATGAGGCGCCTCCGCACCTCCGTGTCGCCGGCATCGGCCGACTTCGTCGCCAACCGGGCCGCCATGGTGGAACGACTCAAGGAGCTCGACCGGCTGCAGGACGAGGCGGCCGCGGGGGGTGGTCCCAAGGCCATGGCCCGCCTCGTCGAGCGGGGCAAGCTGCCCGTCCGCCAACGGGTGGCCCTTCTCCTCGATCGCGACACGCCCTTCCTCGAGCTGTCCTCCCTGGCCGGACATCAGACCGACTACAAGGTCGGCGGGGGGATGCTCCTCGGCATCGGGGTGGTGTCGGGAACGGAGTGCGTGATCGTGGGCAACGACCCGAGCGTGCTCGGCGGGGCCCTCACCCCGATCAGCATCCGCAAGGTGGAACGCGCCCTCCAGGTGGCCAGGGAGAACCGGCTGCCCTACATCCAGCTGGTCGAGTCGGCCGGGGGTGACTTGCGCGGGCTGGGGGGTGACGCCGATCCCGAGGCCGCCCTGCGCCGGAACCTGACCCACTTCGCCGAGACCGGCGGGATCTTCCACGACATCACCGCCCTGTCGGCAGCCGGCATCCCCACGGTGTCGATCGTGTTCGGCAGCTCGACGGCCGGAGGCGCCTACCAGCCGGGCCTGTCGGACTACAACATCTTCGTCAAGGGTGGGGCCAAGGTGTTCCTGGGTGGTCCGCCGCTGGTCAAGGTGGCTACGGGGGAGGACGCCGGCGACGAGGAGCTGGGCGGGGCGGAGATGCACGCCGGCGTGAGCGGCCTGGCCGACTACCTGGCCGACGACGAACCGGAGGCCATCCGCATGGCCCGCGACGTCATCGCCCACCTGCATTGGCGCAAGGTCGGCCCCGGTCCGGTCACCACCGACCCCGAGCCGCCGGTGGCTGACCCCGAGGAGCTGCTCGGCCTGGTTGACCCAGCGTTGAAGGCACCGCTCGACACCCGGGAGGTCATTGCCCGAGTGGTCGACGGCAGCCGGTTCGAGGAGTTCAAGGCCCGGTACGGACCGACGCTGGTGTGCGGGTGGGCGGCGATCCACGGTTTCGCGGTGGGGATCCTGGCCAACAACGGGGTCCTGTTCTCCGACTCGTCCCAGAAGGCGGCCCAGTTCATCCAGCTGTGCAACCAGGCCGACACGCCCTTGCTGTTCCTGCAGAACATCACCGGTTACATGGTGGGCCGGGACTACGAGCGGGGGGGGATCGTCAAGCACGGCAGCCAGATGATCAACGCCCTGTCCAACTCCACGGTTCCCCATGTGACGGTGATCCTGGGGGCCAGCTACGGGGCCGGGAACTACGGGATGGGGGGTCGGGCGTTCGAGACCAGGTTCGTGTTCCTGTGGCCGACGGCGAAGATCGCCATCATGGGGCCCAAGCAGATGGCCGGGGTCATGTCGATCGTCCGGCGGGGCCAGGCCGCCCGGCGGGGTCTGGAGGTCGACGAGGACGAGGAGGCGACGATCACGGCGATGGTCGAGAACTTCGCCGAGGCGGCGTCGCTCGCCCTGCACGCCACCGGGCGGGTGGCCGACGATGGGATCATCGACCCTCGGGACACCCGCACGGTGGTGGCCATGGCCCTGTCTGCCTGCCACAGTGGCCCGGTGGTCGGCGCCGCCGGCTACGGGGTGTTCAGGCTCTGATGGCGACCACGATCAAGCGCCTCCTCATCGCCAACCGCGGCGAGATCGCCCGGCGCATCATGCGTACGGCGAAGGGGATGGGAATGACCACGATCGCCGTGTACGCGGCCGGTGACGAGGGGGAACCCTTTGTGGCCGAGGCCGACGTGGCGGTGCCCTGCGACGGCAGGCGACCCGCCGACACCTATCTGGACGTGGCCAAGATCCTTACGGTCGCCGCCGCCAGCCAGGCCGACGCCGTCCACCCCGGTTACGGGTTCGCGTCGGAACGGGCCGACTTCGCCGCCGCCGTCACCGCCGCCGGCCTGGTCTGGGTCGGGCCCCCGGCGCCGGCCATCGCCGCCATGGGCGACAAGCTGGCGGCCAAGGCCCTGATGGCCGGCGCCGGTGTCCCGGTGCTGTCATCGCTGGAGGTGGGGGCCGACGGTCGCCTGGACGGAACGGCGGCCGCACTGACCTTCCCGGTGCTGGTCAAGGCGGCGGCGGGCGGCGGGGGCAAGGGCATGCGCATCGTGGAGCGGCCCGGCGATCTGGCCGACGCCATCACCTCCGCCCAACGGGAGGCGGGGGCGGCGTTCGGTGATCCGACGGTGTTCATCGAGCCGTACGTGACCGGCGCCCGCCATGTGGAGATCCAGATCCTGGCCGACGACGCCGGCAGAGTGATCCACGCCTTCGAGCGGGAATGCTCGATCCAGCGCCGTCATCAGAAGATCATCGAGGAGTCGCCCTCCCCCGCCCTCGACCCGACCCTGCGCAAAGCGATGTCCGAGGCGGCGGTGGCCGCGGCCCGGGCGGTCGGGTACCGGAACGCGGGGACGGTGGAGTTCGTGGTCGCCCCCGATGGGGCGTTCTTCTTCCTGGAGGTCAACACCCGGCTCCAGGTCGAGCACCCGGTAACCGAGGCGGTGACCGGCCTGGACCTGGTCCGCGAGCAGCTGCGCATCGCCGAGGGTCATCCGCTGAGCGTCACCCAGGACGAGCTGGTCCTCTCCGGCCATGCCATCGAGGCCCGGCTCTACGCCGAGGACCCGTCCGCCGGGTTTCTGCCGGCAACCGGCACCGTCGTCACCTGGCAGCCGGACCAGTCCGGTGCGGACGAGCACGGCGCCCCGCCTACGGTTCGCGTCCGGGTGGATGCCGGGATCGAGACGGGCAGCGTCGTCGGGGTGGACTGGGACCCGATGCTGGCCAAGGTCATCGCCCATGGGCCGACCAGGACCGAGGCGGCCCTGGGCCTGGCCCTGGCGTTGGAGCGCACGGTGATCCGCGGCGTGACCACCAACCGGGACTACCTGGTGGCCATCTTGCGCCACCCGATGTTCCTCGCCGGTGACACCACCACGTCGTTCGTCGAGACCTCCGGGGTGCCCCGCCGCCGGATCCCCACCTCCGGTGAGCAGCGGTTGGCGGCGGTGGCCGCCACCCTCGCCGACCAGCGGTCGCGGCGGGCGGCCGCCGGGGTGCTGGCCTCGTTGCCCACCGGGTGGCGCAACTCGGTCATGCCGCCGCACCGGACCTGCTGGCGCATCGGGGACGACGAGTGGGACGTCGGCTACCAGGCCCAGCGCGGCGGCACCTACTCGGTGACGGTGAGCGCCCCGGCTGGGGGGTGGGCGGGTCCGGTGCGCCTGGTCGGCTCTCGGTCCACCGCCATCGGCACCGAGCTCGACGTGGTGCTCAACGGTGTGAGGCACCGGGCCGTGGTGGGCCGGGACGGCGCCACCGCCTGGGTCCAGACCGATGCCGGCGAGGTGACCCTCGTCGAGGTCGACCCGTTCCCCGAGGCGGTCGCCGAGGCGGTGGCGGGCGGCCTGGTCGCCCCCATGCCCGGTCGGGTGCAGCGCGTCGAGGTGGCCGTCGGGGACCGGGTCGAGGACGGTCAGCTCCTGGTGGTGGTGGAAGCCATGAAGATGGAGCACCGGGTCACCGCCGCCGCCTCCGGGCAGGTGGTCGAGGTGCGGGTGGCCGCCGGGGACCAGGTGGCCGGCGGCGACCTGCTGGTGGTCATCGACGCGCCTTGAGCTCCGGCCCCGGCCCGGCAGGCGCCGGTGCCGGTGTCAGCCCCTGACGTAAGTCCCGGGGGCAGGGCCGAGCGCCGGGTAGGTGTCGCTGCCCGTCGGCGGCGGGGTGCCCAGAGCCCCCGAGCGGGGGACGATCCACTCCAGCCAGTCGTTCCACCACGTCTCCCGGTCCTCGGTGGTGCCCGCCAGCCACTCGTCGGCATCGGCCGGGTAGTCGCCGTTGGTCCACAACTTGGACTTGGGGTTGGGCGGGTTGACGATCCCGGCGATGTGACCCGACGACGACAGCACGAACCGGCAATCGGCCTTCATGAGCTGGGTGGTGCGGTAGGAGTTGCGCCACGGGACGATGTGATCGTCGATGGCGGCGACGATGTAGCTGTCGACGTCGATGCCGGACACGGCCAGGCGCTCGCCGGCCAGCTCCAGGCGGTCCTCGGCCAGAGCGTTGTCGATCCAGCACTGGCGCAGGTAGAAGGAGTGCATCTTGGCGGGCATGCGGGTGGAGTCGTGGTTCCACGCCAGCAGGTCGAAGGCCGGGGGCTGATCCCCGCACAACCAGCCCTTGGCCACGTAGGAGAAGACCAGATCGTTGGCCCGTAGGAGGTCGAATGTGCGGGCCATGTCGGCGGCGTCGAGGTAGCCCTTCTCGGCCATCTTGTGCTCGAGGCCGGTGACGGTGGCCTCGTCGGTGAAGACGTCCGAGAGGGTCCCGGCTCCCGAATGGTCGACCAGGGAGTTGAGCGTGGTCGAGCTGTTGACCCGCCCGCTCTCACCGGTGGCGTCGAGGTAGGCCAGCAGGGCGGTGTTCAGCGTGGCGCCGAGACAGACCGACAGGGTGTTGACCGTCTCCGCTCCGGTGATCTCGCGCACCACGTCGAGCGCGGCGCGCGGTCCTTTGAGGAGGTAGTCATCGAAGCCGAAGTCCCGCATGGATTCGTCGGGGTTGCGGTAGCTGATCATGAACGTGGTCATCCCGTGGCTCACCGCCCACTCGGCCAGGCTCTTCCCCTTGGCCAGGTCCATGATGTAGTACTTGTTGATCCACGGCGGTCCCATGAGCAGGGGGATCTCGTGGGTCTGGTCGGTCTCCGGCTGGTACTGGATCAGCTCGATGAGGTCGTTGCGGAACACCACCTGGCCGGGGGTGGTCGCCATGTTGACGCCGAGCTCGAACGGCGAGGTGTCGACCTGCCGGGGCCATCCGCCGTTGTGGACCATGTCGTCGACCATGTTGCGCATGCCCCGCAGGACGCTCAGGCCGCCCGTCTCTGCGGCCCGGCGCAGGGCGGCGGGGTTGGTGGGCAGGAAGTTGGTCGGGGCCAGGGCGTTGGCCATCAAGGTGGCGAAGAAGTTGGCCTTGGCCTGGGCGGAGCGTTCCATGCCGGCCCCGTCCACCATCTCGGCGAACAGCTGGCAGTGGAGCAGGTAGGCCTGCATCAGGCCGTAGAACGCGGCGTTGTCCCGCCACGCCGCCTCCGAGAAACGGCCGTCCTTGGCCGCGGGGGTGGCCGGGCCGTCCATGTCCAGGCCGAACGCCCGGCCGACGGTCACCGTCCCCGCCCTGGTCATCCGCATGGCGTGGCCGGCGACCTGGCCGCCGACGCCGACGGGATCACGGGTCCGCGCCCTGAGGGCCTGACCCAGGGACCTGATCAGGCCGACCGGGTCGAGGGACCCGGCGAGACCCTCGACTGCGCCCAGGCGCTCCAGCTCCGGTGATTCCCCCTCTTCGGTGGCTCTGCCGGTCGCGCCGACCCTACTGGTCGCCATGGCCATCGTTTTCGGACCCCCCGTCGTCGCTGACACCTCTTGTCCTACTCGCCGGGGCCCCTCTCGTCAATCGCACCGCCGCCCTGGTTGGAAGCTCGGTAGCTGCGGTACACGGCGAGCAGGGCCTGCTTCTGCTGGTCGGTGAGGTGATCGTCGGCCCGGATGGCGGACTCGGTCCCGCCGCCGGCGGGCGCCGGGTCGCGCCCGAGCATCCCCGACTGCTCGAGGAGGGTCTCGGCGGACAGGTTGAGGGCCTGGGCGATGGAGCGAACCACCCTCATGGACGGTTCGTGCAGGCCCCGCTCGATCTGGCTCAGGTACGGGTTGGAGATGTCGGCCAACGCCGCCATCTGGCGCAGGGACAGATCGGCCAGCTCGCGTTGGGAGCGGATGAACGCCCCCAACGCGAGCCGAGGGCCGTCCGGACCGGTCATTGCCGGCCGGGGTTCAGCGGGTGGCCGGGGCGGCGGCGCCGACGAGTCGCTGGGCCAGCTTGCGCTGGGCGTCGAGGACACCCCCGGCCGCCTCGAAGCTGGCGTTGAAAACCTCGGAGACGTTCACGGTGGCCACCGTGGCGGACGCGGCCGCACTCCACGCCTTCCACGCTTCGAGCGCCACGTCACTGCTGCGTGTGACCGAATCGACAGCAGAGCGACCCAGGGCGGACGTCACCTCGCGGCTGTGGTCGGCGGTGGCGGTGGCCAGCTCCTGGACGTCCTTGATCGACGCCTCGGCATGGCCGCGCAGGGTGGCGGCCAGGTCTTCGGTGGACTTGGGGGAGTGGTTGGTGGTCGTGGCCATGGATGGCTCCTTCGTAGGGTGGTGCTCCAAGCTCCATCATACAGCATGTGCTAGATAAAGTATGCAAGCCGGGTCGGAAATCCGCGCCTAGGTTGGGCTCTACGGCACCACGCAGCGCCGAGGGGAGCAACGCATGAGGCCATTCGTCATCAACCGGCACGGGCGGATGGTGTTCCCGTCGAGCTACTTCCCCGATGTCGACCTCTCGCTGTTCGCCACCCTCGAGCAGTTCGAGCGCGCCGTACAGCGCGACTTCGAGGACAAGGCTCCAACCGGGACCGACATCGCCGAGCGCGTCGAGCAGGACAAGTACCCCAACCGCTTCGAGCTCCTCCGCGACCTGGCCCTCAACCTGTTCTGGGTCAACCGCTACGCCCTGACCATGTACGAGAAGCGGCCGACACGCTGGCGCGACGTGGCCAAGGCGTCCGACGAGCTCTTCCTCCCGGTCGTGACCCCGTGGGTGGACGGCGAGAAGAAGGTGGCGGCCGTCGACGACGCCTACCGCCGGCTTCCGCCCGCATGGGACGAGGCCGTCGAGGACCGCATCTATGCCGTCCTCTTCGACGTGTTCCGTCACAAGCTGCATCACGCCACCGAGCTTCCCGCCATCAAACCGACGGTCGCCGAGATCGTCGACCAGCCTGACGCCCTCACCTTCCGGCTGCGCTCCCACGACCCGGACTACCCGGTGTACAGCCAGGAGGACATCCTCAACCACCGGGCGGACGTGGCCGAGCTCGAATCCCTCGGCCGGTGGTCGATGGTCCTGCACAACCAGTACCCGTGGGACCGCAGCGTGACCGAGCTGGCCGAGGTCTCCCGCCTCGAAGACGACGACTTCGTCGTCGTCTTCGCCCCCCGAAACTCCGACGTGAGCGCGTTCATCCGGCGAGCCAAGGCTGCCACCCCGGCGGAACCGGTCCCGGAGATCACGGTGGAAACCGTCCCGCCGGTGCGCCCGTTCCCGCCCCTCGATGTCCGCCGGCGCTTTGCCGTGCTGCCCCGGATCGAGGCCCTCAGCGCCGTACCAGGCGAGCACACCTGCTCCAACGACGACGTGATCCGCAACTCGGCGTTCAACTGGTCGCCCATGAGCGCGGAGCAGATCGCCACCAAGACCGGCATCGAGGGGCGGCGCTACACCGAACGGCCACTCGAACACCTGGCCCTCGATGCCGCCCGCGCCGCGCTGAGCGGTTCGGGGCGCACCCCCGAGGAGATCGGAGCCGTGCTCGTGTGCACCTGCACCAACGCCCGGCTCATCCCGTCGATGGCCACGTGGATCTCGGGGCAGCTGGGCATCTACCGGACCTACATGTCATGCGACCTGGTCGCCGCCTGCGCCGGCTTCCCCTACGGCCTGGCCGACGCGGTACGGATCCTCCAGGAGATCGAACGGCCGGTGCTGGTCGTGTTCGCCGAGAAGTTCTCTGACAAGATCGGCAGTGTGCGCACGTCGCGCATGCTCTTCGGCGACGGGGCCGCGGCCATGGTCGTGGCCCCGGCGCCGGATGGGGCCGACACCGACATCGAGTACCTGCAGACCTATGCCAGCGGCCCGATCAGCGAGGTCAACTCGATCATGTGGCCGAACGCCGAGTTCGACGGCAACGTGACGGTCTTCGGCCCAGAGGTCAAGGCCCTCGTCGAGCGGTACCTGGCCCAGATGATCGACGAGCTGAAGGAGCTGCGGCTACCCGGCAGCGAGGGCGGGCTGCTCGACCACATCGACGCCGTGGTACCGCACCAGGCCAACAAGGTCATGGTCTCCGACATCGCCACTGAGGCCGGGATCCCCGCCGACAAGGTGTACTTCAACATCGATCGCACCGGCAACCTGTCGGCGGCCAGCATCCCCGTCGCCATCCACGACGCCGTCGTCGAGGGTGTCATCGACCGGCCCATGCGCATCTTCTGCCCCGGTTTCGGGGCGGGGGCGGTAGCCGGCTACGCCGTGCTGCGCCTCGATCCGGACGTGGTGGTGCGAGGCCCAACCGAGCCGGGGACCCCGGCGGGGTCGACGGCCACGGCCGGGACCTCGGTGGAAGACGCCCGCCTGGCCTTCTCGTGAGGGGCGTTGCCGTGAGGGAGCAGGCGTGTTCACCCGGGTAGCCGTCGTCAACCGCGGTGAAGCCGCCATGCGGTTCATCCGGGCGGCCCGGGAGCTGAACCTGTCCGAGACCACGCCGCTCACGACCATCGCCCTCTACACCGACGAGGAGCGCACCGCCATGTTCGTCCGGGAGGCGGACGAGGCGGTGCGCATCGTCAGCGGGGAGAAGAACGCCTACCTCGACTACGACGAGCTGGGTCGCGCCCTCACGGAGTGCGGCGCCGAGGCGGTGTGGGTGGGATGGGGGTTCGTGTCCGAGCACCCCGAGTTCGCCGATCTGGTCGAGGGCATGGGCCTCACGTTCATCGGTCCGAGCGGCGATGTGATGCGCAAGCTCGGGGACAAGATCGGCGCCAAGCGCCTGGCCGAGGAGTCCGGCGTTCCGGTGGCGCCCTGGAGCAACGGGGCGGTGACGAGCCTGGAGGAGGCCGAGAAGCACGCCGAGGAGATCGGCTACCCGCTCATGATCAAGGCGGCCGCGGGAGGCGGGGGCCGGGGCATTCGCAAGGTCGAAGAGGCCGGCGCCCTCGAGGATGCGTTCGAGGGGGCCCGGCGGGAGGCCAAGAGCTCCTTCGGGGACGACACCGTGTTCATGGAGCACGTCGTCACCGAGGGTCGTCACGTCGAGGTCCAGATCGTCGCCGACGGAGAGGGCGGGGTATGGGCGCCGGGCGTGCGGGACTGCTCCATGCAACGCCGCAACCAGAAGGTCATCGAAGAGTCGGCGTCCACCGCTCTGAGTGCGGACGCGGAGGAACGGGCCCGGGAGGCCGCCATCAACCTGGCCCGCAGCGCCGGGTACCGGGGGGCGGGGACGGTGGAGTTCCTCTACCAGCCGGCCGAGGACGTCCTCGCCTTCCTCGAGGTGAACACCCGCCTGCAGGTCGAGCATCCGGTGACTGAGGTGACGACCGGCCTGGACCTGGTGAAGCTGCAGGTGCAGGTGGCCCGGGGCGAGCGCCTCGAGGGCGAACCGCCGGCGCCTCGTGGTCATGCCATCGAGGTGCGGCTCAATGCCGAGGACCCCGACCAGGGTTTCGCCCCAGCCCCGGGCACGGTCGAACGCCTGGTGTGGGCGGCCGGCCCGGGGGTTCGGGTGGAGACCGGCGTGGCCCAGGGCGATGTCATCCCCGGGACCTACGACTCCATGATCGCCAAGATCATCGGCTACGGCCAGGACCGGGAGGAGGCCCGGGCCAAGGTCCGGCGGGCGCTGCTGGAGACGACGGTGGTCATCCGGGGGGGAACCACCAACAAGGCGTTCCTCGCCTGGCTGTTGGAGCACCCCGACTTTGTAGCCGGCGAGTTCAACACGGCGTGGCTGGACCGCGTGACCAGCGATGACGCCTACCAGCCGCCCCAGCAACCGGCCCTGGCCCTGGTGGCGGCCGCCATCGACGCCTACGACGCCCAACGGGACACGGCCCGAGCCGAGTTCCTGGCCGCGGCGGCGCGCGGTCGGCCGCAGACCGACATCGAGCTCGGCCACCAGGTGGAGCTGCGGCTGGGCGGTGACGCCCACAGCCTGACGGTGTACCGGGCCGGCCCCCGTCACTACGTGGTGGTTGCCGACGGCCACCGCATCGCCGTCGACACCGAGCGGGTGGCACCCTTCGAGCGGCGCATGACGGTCGCGGGCCACCCCTGGAGGGTCGTGTCGGTCCTGGAGGGGGCCGAGGCCCTGGTCGAGGTGGACGGCCTTCCCCACCGGGTGTCCCACGACGACGGTGGCCTGGTGCGGACGCCGTCGCCCGGCGTGGTGGTCAACCTGGCCGTGTCCGTGGGTGACGTGGTGGAGGCCGGCCAGCGCCTGGCCACCTTCGAGAGCATGAAGACCGAGGTGGCGGTCAACGCCCCGGTCGCCGGGCGGGTCCGGGAGGTGCTGGTGGGCACCAACGCTCAGGTCAACGCCAACGCTCCACTGTTCCGCCTGGAGGCGATGACCGACGAGGGGGCCCGCGACGGCGAGGAGGCCCAGGACGGGGAGGGGGCCGACGGGGAGGGGGCCGACGGGGACGAGGCGAGCGAGGGCGGGGGCGACGCCGACGCCGGGTTCGCCGACATGACCGGCGACGAGGATGATTCGGATCCCCACGCCCGGCTGATCAACCGCCTGGCCGAGATGCGCTCGCTCGTGCTCGGCTATGACCACGGGACCGAGGAGACCAACGATGCCGTTGCCGCCTACGAACGCTACCGGTCCGAGGTGGCCGCCGCCGGCGCCGACATCCTGCGCGCCGAGCTCTCGGTGCTGGCTGGTTTCGCCGACGTGGCGCTGCTCAGCCGCAACCGGCGCACCGACGCCGAAGAGGTCGCCGAGGACGTCCACAACCCGCGCGAGTACTTCAACGCCTTCCTCCAGACCATGGACTCCGTCCAGGCGGGCCTGCCATCCAGCTTCGAGAAGAAGCTGCGCGCCGCTCTGGCCGACTACGGGGTGGACGACCTGGAACGAACCCCCGAGCTCGAAGAGGCCCTCCTGTGGATCTTCCTGGCCCAACAGCGCGCCGGCGCCCAGGTCCCTGCTGTCCTGGCCATCCTCCAGTTCCGCCTGCGCAACCCCGAGGCCATAGCCGAAGGGCTCGGCCAGAACCTCCTCGACACCCTCGACCGGCTGATCCTCGCCACCCAGCTCCGCCACCCGGTGGTCGGCGACCTGGCCCGGCGGGTCCGGTTCCACAGCTTCGACGAACCCCTCCTGCAGGTGTCGCGCCACGAGGTGGACACCAGGATGCTCGAGCACCTGTCCGTGATGACGGGCACCGACGATCCCGACGAGCGAGCCGAGCGCGCCGGGCTGCTGGTGTCGTGCCCTCAGCCGTTGATCCGCCTGATGGCCAAGCTCGACGACGATCAGACCGCCGAGCACCGCTCCCTGATCGAGGTGCAGACCCGTCGCTACTACCAGGTGCGCAACCTCGCCGACGTGCGCTCCTTCGAGCGAGACGGGCGCTTCGTGGTCACCGGCACCTTCGACACCACCGACGCTGACGCCGCCACCCTCGGCGGCGCCTTCGAGCACCGGGCCCTGGTCGTCGCCGTGGATGCGGGCGCCGATGACCTCGGCGGTCCCGGCGGCGCCCTGGCGGCCGTCGCCGGTGAGGTTGGCGACTCCGGCGCCGTGGCCGACGTGTACGGCAAATGGCCCGACGAGGCCATCAGCGATGACGACCACGGGCTCCGGCTGGCGGCCGCCGTCGAGGCCGCAGAGCTGCCCGCCGGCGTGGCCCGGATCACCTTCTCGGTGACCGGCGGCGCCGAAGGACACCGGTCCGCCCGCTACACCTTCGAACGCGACGGGAGCAACCTCGCCGAGAACAAAGCCCTCCGCAACCTGCATCCCATGATCGCCGACCGCCTCCACCTGTGGCGGCTGGCCGACTTTCACCTGGAGCGCCGGCCGGCGCCGGAAGACATCTACCTCTTCGAGGCCACCGCCCGCGACAACGCCGACGACCGCCGCCTGATCGCCCTGGCCGAGGTCCGGGACATGACGCCCCTGCGAGACGCATCCGGAGCGGTAGCGGCCGTGCCCGCCCTGGAGAACGTCCTCGACAGCTGCCTCGACGGCATGCGCCGGGCCCTGTCCGACTTCCCGCAGGGCAAGGGTCCGGAGTGGAACCGGATCGTCATGTACGTGTGGCCACCGATCGACCTGCCCCGCAAGGAGTGGGTGTCGATCGTCGGGGCCCTCGCCCCGCGCACCGAGGGGACCGGGCTGGAGCAGGTCGCCGTCCAGGGCCGCATGGTCGAGCCGGCGGGGACCACGCGCGAGGTACGGCTGCGCATGTTGCGCTCCGCCGGTGCCGGCATCTCGGTCGAGATCACGGGACCACCCACCGAGCGGCTCCGTCCCCTTGATGCCTACGCCCAGAAGGTCATCCGGGCCCGGCGGCGCGGGTCGGTCTACCCCTACGAGCTGATCCCCATCCTGCTCCGCCCGGTCACCGATGCCGGCGAAGGGGATGTGGCCGCCACCGCCACCGAGTACGACCTCGACGACGACGGTACCCTGGTGCCCGTCGAGCGACCGCCCGGCGAGAACACCTCGGCCATCGTGGTCTCCACCGTGACCACGCCCACGGCGCGCTACCCGGAGGGCATGACGCGCGTGGCGCTGTTCGGAGACCCCACCAAGGCGCTGGGCTCGGTGTCCGAGCCCGAGTGCCGGCGCATCCTCGCCGGCATCGACCTGGCCGAGTCGCTCGGTGCGCCCGTCGAATGGTTCGCGGTCTGCTCGGGGGCCAAGATCGCCATGGACAGCGGCACCGAGAACCTCGACTGGGTGGGGCGGGTCCTGCGCCGACTGATCGAGTTCACCCAGGCCGGTGGCGAGGTCAACGTCATCGTGGCCGGGATCAATGTCGGTGCCCAGCCGTACTGGAACGCCGAAGCCACCATGCTCATGCACACCAAGGGGATCCTCGTCATGACCCCCGAGAGCACCATGGTCCTCACCGGCAAGCGCTCTCTCGAGTACTCCGGCGGCGTGGGAGCCGAGGACAACTTCGGCATCGGCGGCTACGACCGCATCATGGGCCCCAACGGGCAGGCCCAGTACTGGGCGCCCGACCTGGTCGGGGCGTGTGAGGTGCTGCTCGCCCACTACGAGTTCGCCTATGTCGCCCCCGGTGAGCGCTATCCCCGGCGGGCCGAGTCGACCGACCCCGTCGAGCGCGACGTCCGCTCGTTCCCCCACGACCTGGAGGGGACCGATCTGGACACGGTCGGGGACATCTTCTCGGCCGAGACCAACCGGGACCGCAAGAAGGCGTTCGACATCCGTACGGTGATGCGGGCGGTGGCCGACCAGGACCGCCAGGCACTCGAACGGTGGGCCGAGACGCGCCACGCCGAGACGGCGGTCGTGCTCGACGCCTTCCTCGGCGGCTGGTCCGTGACCCTGATCGGGATCGAGTCCCGACCCGTGCCGCGGGTCGGGCTGGTTCCCACCGACGGACCGGGGACATGGTCAGGGGGCACCCTGTACCCGCTGTCGTCGAGGAAGGTGGCCCGGGCCATCAACGCGGCCAGCGGCAACCGGCCCGTGGTGGTCCTCGCCAACCTGTCCGGTTTCGATGGCTCCCCCGACTCCCTTCGCAACCTCCAGCTGGAGTACGGGGCCGAGATCGGCCGGGCGATCGTCAACTTCGACGGGCCCGTCCTGTTCTGTGTGGTCTCCCGCTACCACGGCGGCGCGTTCGTGGTCTTCTCCGAGGTGCTCAACGACAACCTCGAGGTGTCGGCCGTCGAGGGTTCCTACGCCTCGGTGCTCGGTGGGGGCCCGGCCGCGGCCGTCGTGTTCGTGGCTGAGGTCGACAAGCGGACCGACGGGGACCAGCGCCTGGTCGACCTGCGGGCCCGCATCGACGGCAGCGACGAGTCCGACAGGGCCGGCTTGGAGCGCGAGGCCGGCGAGCTCCGCAGCACGGTGCGAGCCGAGAAGCAGGCGGAGGTGGCGGCGGAGTTCGACGGCATCCACACGGTGGCGCGAGCCAAGGAGGTGGGTTCGGTGAACACCATCGTCCCCGCCGAGGGCCTCCGCCCCTACCTCGTCGACGCGGTGGAGCGGGGCATGCGCCGCACCACCGGCTCCGAGCCCGGGTAGCTCGGCGATAGCGTCGCCGTTCGTGATCCGAACCCGGCCGGTCCGCATCGCCAACTGCAGCGGGTTCTACGGCGACCGCCTGAGCGCGGCGGCCGAGATGGTCGACGGGGGCCCCATCGACGTCCTGACCGGTGACTGGTTGGCGGAGCTGACCATGCTGATCCTGGCCAAGAACCGGGCCCGGGATCCGGGCACCGGCTACGCCCGGACCTTCGTCACCCAGATGGAGCAGGTGATGGGCGCCTGCTCCGAGCGGGACATCAAGGTGGTCTCCAACGCCGGCGGCCTGGCCCCCCACGCCTGCGCCGCCGCGGTGGCGACCGTCGCCGACCGCCTGGGGCTGCGCCCGACCATCGCCTACGTGGAGGGTGACGACCTGGTCCCCCGCCTCGATGACCTGCGGGCCGCAGGTGTCGACCTCGCCCACCTCGAAACCGGCGAACCGCTCGGGGGGCGCTCCGTGATGACCGCCAACGCCTACCTGGGAGGCTGGGGCATCGCCGCCGCCCTCGACGCCGGCGCCGACATCGTCGTCACCGGCCGGGTCACCGACGCCGCCCTGACCGTCGGCCCCGCCGCCTGGTGGCACGGTTGGGACCGGGCCGACTGGGATGCCCTGGCCGGGGCGGTGGTCGCCGGACACATCATCGAGTGCGGCCCCCAGGCCACCGGTGGCAACTACAGCTTCTTCACCGAGATCCCCGGCCTTGATCGTCCCGGGTTCCCGATCGCCGAAGTGGCCGGTGACGGCTCGGCCGTCATCACCAAGCACCCCGGTCACGGTGGGGCGGTCACCATCGGCACCGTCACCGCCCAGCTCCTCTACGAGATCAGCGGGCCCCGCTACCCCAATCCCGACGTGACGGCCCGCTTCGACACCGTCGCCCTGAGCCAGGAGGATCCCGACCGGGTGCTCGTCACCGGGACGCGGGGGGAATCGCCCCCGCTCACCACCAAGGTGTCGCTCAACTACGTGGGCGGGTGGCGGACGACGGTCGCCCTGGCGCTCACCGGCCTCGACATCGACGCCAAGGCCGCCCTGGTGGAGGCGGCGTTGTGGACGTCGGTGCCCGGGGGGCGCGACGCGTTCGCCGAGGTGGCCGTCGACCTGATCCGCACCGACGCCGCCGATCCTCTCAGCAACGAGGCGGCCACCGCCCAGCTGCGGATCACCGTCAAGGACCCCGACGAGGCCACGGTGGGCCGCCGGTTCACGGCCAAGGTCACCGAGCTGGCCCTCTCCAGCTACCCGGGCCTGTACCTGCTGTCGTCGTCCACCCAGGCCTACGGCGTGTACTGGCCGGCGGTGGTGCCGGCCGACCTGGTTCCGACCGAGGTCGTCGTGGGCGGGCAGCGCCACGTCGTCGACCCGGTGATCGCCCCCGACCCCCCGGTCCGCTTCGACCTCCTCTCGCCCGCCCCCGCCGGCGCTCCCTGCGGCGCAACAGTCCGGGTCCCCCTCGGCCGGCTGGTCGGCGCCCGGTCGGGGGACAAGGGTGGCAACGCCAACCTGGGCGTCTGGGCTCGCAGCGACCCGGCGTGGCGGTGGCTGGAGGCGTGGCTCGACACCGATCGCCTCCGGGCCCTGCTCCCAGAGACCGCCGCCCACGTCGTGCACCGCCACCCGTTGCCCAACCTGCGCGCCGTCAACTTCGTCGTCGAGGGCCTGCTCGGCGAAGGGGTGGCATCATCGGCCCGCGTCGACGCCCAGGCCAAGAGCCTGGGCGAATGGCTGCGAGCGCGGATCGTGGACATTCCCCGACATCTCCTGGAGGAGCTCACGTGAATGACCCCGTCGTCACCCTGATTGTCACCGACAGGGTGGCAACCGTGACCCTCGACTCGCCGGCCAACCGCAACGCCCTCTCCCCCGCTCTCATCGAGGGTCTCGGCGACGCCCTCGACGACGCCATCATCGACCCCCGGGCGCGGGTCATCGTCCTCACCCACACCGGTCCGGTGTTCTGCGCCGGCGCCGACCTCAAGGCCAGCGGACGGGCCCGGGACACCCACCATTCCGTCCCCGACATCCTCGCCGCCATCGCCGACAGCCCCAAGCCGGTCGTGGCCCGGGTGGCAGGGCATGCCCTGGGCGGCGGCGTGGGCCTGGTGGCGGCCTGCGACCTCTCGGTCGCCACCACCGACGTCCGCTTCGGGTTCACCGAGGTCCGCATCGGCGTGGCCCCCGCCATCATCTCCGTGGTGTGCCTTCCGAAGCTGCGGCGAGCCGACGCCGCCGAGCTGTTCCTGACCGGTGAGCGCATCCCGGCCGCCCGGGCCGCCCAGGTGGGGCTCATCAACCGCTGCGTGACGCCCGCCGAGCTGAACCCGACTGTTGACGCCTGGGTCACCGCCCTGGTCTCCGGCGGGCCCCAGGCCCTGGCCGCGGCCAAACGCCTGATCGCCGAGGTGCCGGTCCTCGATCGCGACACCGCCTTCGTCCGCACCGCCGAGTGGTCGGCGGAGCTGTTCGGCTCCGAGGAGGCGACCGAAGGGATGGCGGCATGGGCCGAGAAGCGGCCGGCGGCGTGGGTCCCTGCTACTGGGGCGCCAGGAACGCCCGGATGACCTCCGCCAGCCGGTCGGCATCGGTCACCAGAGCCAGGTGGCCGTCGTCGTGGAGGTGGAGGGTCGACCGAGGCAGGCAGGCGGCCATCAACCGGGCGTTGGCGGCGGGGATGATCGGATCGTCGCGCCCGGCGACGATCAGGGTGCGCTGGCGGATGGTGGGCAACCACGCCAGGCTCGACCAACCCCACACGGCCATCATCTGGAACAGGTAGCCGCGCCGGGGGCCGAGGCGGCTGTCGGCGTGCAGCACCGTGACGGCCCGCTCCGGTTCCGTGCGGAACACCCCCCCGTAGAGGAGCCCCGCCACCTGCTTGGCGTAGTCGGGGTCCCGGTGCCGGCGAGGCGTCATCATCCGGGCCAGGACCTCCGGCCGGGGCGGGACCATCGGCATCCCGGTGCAGGTGGCGACCAGCACCAGGCGGTGGCAGCGGCGGGGGTTCTGCCAGGCGAACTGCTGGGCCAGGGCTCCACCCCACGAGATGCCGAGGACATCGATCCGGTCGTAGCCGAGCTCGTCGATGAGCTTGCCGACGAGCTTGCCGACGATGCGGGCCATCATGGCGAAGCTGTAGGGGAAGGGCGGCACCGGTGACCCGCCCGTGCCGGGGACGTCGAAGCGGATGACGGTGGTGGCCGGGTCATAGGCGGTCACGAACGGG
>JALYVP010000260.1 GCA_030853185.1 Actinomycetota bacterium
GGCCGTTGGCGGCGGCGGGCGCTGGGACGGCCGAGCCGATGACCACCGCCCAGCTCGCCGCGGCGGTCCGGGTGGCCTACGAGCCGACGGTGCACGCCCTGGTCGAAGAAGCAGGCGCCGCTAACGCCGGGATCGCCTGGGCTGACGCCGGGCCGTCCGCCGCGCAGGAGGCCGCCGACCACTACTGGCACGACGGGGCCACCTCGGTCACTTGGGCGATGTCCCAGGCCCCCCGTGGCCTGGTGTTCTCGAACGTGTTGGCCAAACTGTTGGCCCCTCACCGCGACATTTCCCGTAAACGGGTCACGTTGCTGTACCGGCCGCATGACTCGGCCCGCAGCGCCGAGCTGGTCGAACGCGACCGCCGCGACGCCCTGTTCGCCGCGCAGGGCTCGGGGCGCAAAGGACCGTCGGCCCGGAACTTGGTGTCGGTCCAGGCGGCCGAGCAGGCCGCCCGGGAAGAAGCCCGCGGCGCCGGGTTGACCCGGTTCGGAATGTTGGTGACAGCGACGGTGATCGACGCCGACCGCAGCCGGCTCCGCCAGGTCGAGTCGACGGTGGACAGTCTGGCCACCACCGGTCGGATCGTGCTGCGCCGCCTGTGGGGCAGCCAGTCGGCGGCGTTTCTGGCCTGCCTGCCGTTGGGTTTGGTGATCCCGTCGCACCTGAAGGTCCCCGCCGCCGTACGGGACACGATGTGACCGTGTACCACACGAACGGTTCGGCCCCTGGCCCCGAGCCGACCCGGGGCGGCGACCAGGGCGGGCGGCGCCGGGGCCTGCCGCTGCGGCCAGGTCCTCGGGGATGGACGAACCGGGCGGGCGGGGCCACGGCGTATGTGGAGGCCGCCCCCGAGTGGCGGGGAACGTCGGTGCAGGTGTGCGGGCTGTGGCCATTCATCACCGGGTCCGGCTCCCCCATGGTCGGTGTCCCCCTCGGCAAGCACCTTTTCACCAACACCACAGTGTGCTCCGACCCGATCAACTGGTTCACCAGGGCCAAGCTGATCTCCAACCCCGGTGTCATGGTCTTGGGGCTCACCGGCCGCGGGAAGTCGACGGTGGTCCGCCGGATGGCGACCGGGCTGGCCGCCCAAGGCGTGAACCCGGTGGTCTTCGGGGACACCAAACCGGACTATGTCGATTTGATCACGGCGTTGGGCGGCAACGTAGTCAAGCTGGGGCGGGGTGAGGGCACCTTGAATGTGCTCGACCCGGGAGCGGCCATGACCGTGGCCATGCAGCTGGGCGGCCGTGACCGGGAGAAGCTGGTGGCCGACGCCAAGGGCCGCCGCCTGAACATGGTGTGCGGCCTGATCGAACTGAACCGGCAACGACCGGTCAGTGACATCGAAAGCCTGATCCTGGATACGGCCATGGAGATCCTCGACGTCCACTTCGACGCCGGCGAGGCCACCCTGCCGGATTTGGTGAAGCTCCTCGACGACGGGCCGGAGCCGTTGCGGGATGTGACGTTGTCAAGAGGCCACGACGAGCAGTACCGGGTGACGATCGACCCGTTGCAGGGGTCGGTGTTGGCGTTGACCAGGGGTACTCTCGGCGAGACGTTCGCCGCGAAAACGTCGGTGCACCTGGATTTGTCGAAACCGTTGTGCATCGATATCTCGGGGATTCCCGAGTCGGACTCGAAGCTTCAGGCGGCGGTGTTGTTGGCGTGCTGGGCGGAAGGGTTCGCCGCTTTGGAGGCCGCCCAGGCGTTGGCGAACGCTGGCCTGGCCCCCCAGCGGCACGCGTTTTTGATCATCGATGAACTGTGGCGGGTCATGCAGGCCGGCAAGGGGATGGTGGCGCGTGTTGACGCTCTGACCCGCCTGAACCGCACCCGCGGGGTCGGTCAGGCGTTGATCACTCACACCTTGTCGGACATGTTGTCCCTCGCGGACGAGGAGGACCGTCAACGAGCAATCGGGTTCGCCGAGCGGGCCGGATATTTGATCTTGGGGGGCCTGCCTCGCCGGGAGCTGCCGATGCTGACTCAGATCGTGCAGTTGTCCAAGACCGAGGCCGAGTTGTTGGCCGACTGGTCGGCGCCGGCGTCGTGGGATCCCAACACCGGCACGGAGGCCGAACCGCCCGGGCGCGGCAAGTTTCTGCTCAAGGTCGGCGGCCGGCCGGGGATCCCGATCAAAGTCGAGTTGACCCCGTCGGAGGCGGCGGTGAATGACACCAACCAGCGGTGGCGGGAGGCGATGGGCTCGTGAGCTACCAGCCCCGCCAGCGTGGCGGGTCGGGCAACACCGAGGGCTACCTGATCGGCGGGCTCGCCGTGCTGGCCGGCGCCGTGGTCGTCGACATGTGGGGAGCCGCGCAACTGGCCGCCCGTTTCAATCACGGCCCGAAACCGGCCGGCAACCCGTTCCGGATGATCTCCGACATGGCCCATCACAGCTACCAGTGGCCGGCCGCGGCGACCGGGTGGGCGATCGGGATCGCCTCGGTTTTGGTCTCGGGTGCAGTGATCGTCGCGATGGTGGTCTCGTTGCGTCATATGGGCGGCCGGGGGATCGACCGGGCCGCCCGTAACGTCACCCGTGACCGGGGCCTGAACCGGTACTCAGGTCGGAACCGCAAGGTCGCCCCGGGGGTGTTCGTCGGCCCCGGTCCGGTGATCGGCAAAGTTGTGCCCGGCAAAAGAGCGCAGCTGCGGGCCACGTGGGAGGACATGCTGGTCGTGATCGCCGGGCCTCGCACCGGTAAGACGACGGCGTTCGCCATTCCGGCGATGCTCGACGCGCCGGGGGCGGTGATTGTCACCTCGAACAAGCGTGACATCGTTGACTCGACCCGAGGCTCCCGGGAGACGGTGGGGGTGTGTTGGGTGTTAGATCCTCAAGGGGTGGCCGGGGCGGGCCCGGTGTGGTGGTGGAATCCGCTGTCGTATGTGACCGATGTGCGTTCGGCGCGGAAACTGGCCGCGGTGTGGACCAACGCTTCCAAGGAACCTGACGCCCGGGTGGACGCCTATTTCGATAACGCCGGCCAGGAACTGCTGTCCCAGCTGCTCTTGGCGGCCGCCGCCGGCGCCAGGTCGATCTCGACGGTGTTTAGGTGGTTGTCGGACTCCGAGGACGACGAGCCGGTCGCGTTGTTACGCCAGGCCGGCCACGCCCTGTCAGCTGACGGGCTGCGGGCCACGATCAACCTTCCCGAGAAGCAGAAGGCCGGCGTTTATGGCACCGCCGCCAAAACGGTCAGCTTCTTGTCGGACCCACGGGTTTTGGAATGGGTGGAGGATCCCGGCGGGCGCCGCCCCCAGTTCTCGCCGGGCGATTTCGTGGCCTCCAAGGACACGCTCTACAGCCTGTCTAGGGAGGGGGAGGGGTCGTCGGGGCCGCTGGTCACCGCGCTTACTGCCGCGGTTCTCGAAGCCGCCGAACGCCAAGCGGCGGCGTCGGTCGGCGGCCGGCTGACGGTGCCGTTGCTGGCCGTGCTGGATGAGGTCGCCAATGTGTGCCGGTGGCGGGAACTGCCCGACTTGTACTCCCATTACGGGTCGAGGGGGATCGTGGTGCTGTCGATCTTGCAGTCCTGGGCGCAGGGCGAAAGCTGTTGGGGGGAACAGGGGATGCGCAAACTGTGGGACGCCGCCAACGTGAAGGTGTTCGCCGGTGGCAGCACCGACACCCGGTTCTTGGAGGCGCTCTCCCAGCTCTACGGCCACTACGACCGCCGGATGCGGTCGCGCAGCCAGTCGGCTCAAGGGTCATCGACTTCTTGGTCGAACCAACGCGAACGGGTTTTCAGTGTCGACGACCTGTCCGCCATGCCCGCCGGGCGGGCTGCTGTCGGCCTGTCCGGTACCCGGCCGGTGCTGGTCCAAACAGTCCCGTGGATGGAACGCAAGGACGCCGAGATTGTCCGGGCCTCCTTGGCCCGCTACGGGAGCCCTGACGGGCACCGCACGGCGACTGTGACGGTGAGTTCGTGACCGCGGTGAGCGGCCCGGACTGGGGTGACGACCCGGCTGTGGCCGTTCCCGTCGAAACGGACCTCGAAGAGGGCGGGGCGTTGTACCCGAGCTTCGAAACTTGGATGATCGAATGGTTGGTGCCGACCATCCGCCGACCGTTGCGGTCCGGGGTGATGTGGTGCCCCGAATGGTGGCGGCACCCCGAGGCCATGGCCCGCCTGGACGCCCTGTGGCGGGCGTGGGAATCCGCCCGGCTCGAGGGTGGAGGGGGCATGTCGTACTGGTGGACGATGCACTTCGATTCGCATTGGGCGGTCCTGACTTCTGATCGCGGCCCGTTCGCCGCCTGCAAAGACCGCACCCACGACGACCGCCTGGAGATGCTGCCCTGCTCCTCTCCCCCCGAGGATTGGCCGTTTCCCGGCGACGCCGAACCTGAGGAGCCCAGATGAGCGACAGCGACTACACCGCCAACGGCAGCCCGCCTACCCCGCCGCCCGAGTTGCTGGCCCGAGCCGCCGAAATTCTCGGCGTGGACGAAACCCCCCTGCCTCGTCCCGCCGGTGAGGCCAGCCTGCTGATGCTCACCGTGGCCGGCCCGAACAGCCGTCAGGTCCTTCGGCTCCCCGCCGATGTGCCCGTGGGCCGCCTGGCCGGCACCCTCGGCGACGCCGTCGGCGTCAAGGTCGTGGCCCGAATCTCGGTTCGCAACGGCGAGGTGATCTCGCCCAGCCAAACCCTGGCCGAAGTTGGCGTGCGGGCCGGTTCAGTTCTGGTCGTCGACGCCCCCGACGCGCCGGGGTTACCCCCTGGTGGACCTGAG
Source organism: Actinomycetota bacterium (assembly GCA_030853185.1). Taxonomy (GTDB): domain Bacteria; phylum Actinomycetota; class Acidimicrobiia; order Acidimicrobiales; family Palsa-688; genus JALZAH01. The sequence continues at coordinate 4,754 of JALYVP010000260.1, forward strand.
GCCGCCAGGCCCAGCGGCCAGCAGTACTGGTCGAAGCCGCTCTCATCGCCGCGGACAACTCGCAGCGGGGCACAGTGGGCAATCCTGGCCGGGACGGTGGTCGCCATCGTGGTCATCTCCATGCTCCTCGGTGCCGCCCTTTTCGGTGGCACCTCGACCCCCGCCAACAAGGTGGTCGACCCGGTGTCGGTACGCGCCGCCACCGCCTGGGTGAACGGAACCCCGTTTGGCGGCCCCCGCCTGCGCACCGTGCCGGTCGACCTGGCCC
>JALYVP010000261.1 GCA_030853185.1 Actinomycetota bacterium
CTCCAGGCCGTAGCCCGTGGCGAACTGGCGCCGCGACGGCGCCTCGCCCACCAGGTCGAGGACCGGATAGAGCAACGCCTGCAGCAACCAGGGCATCCCCCCTCGCTTCTGGGCGCGCAGCGCCACTGCCACCCCGAGGTTGGCTCCTGCGCTGTCGCCGGCCATGGCCACCCGCGAGACGTCCGCCCCCACCGCCTCGCCGCGGCCCGGCAAGGCCCCGAGCACGGCCTCCACGTCTTCCACCGCGGCCGGGAACGGATACTCCGGCGCCAGCCGGTAATCGACTGCCAGCACCGCCCAGCCGGCCCGATTGGCAAGGGCCCGGCACAGCGAGCCGGCCTCCTCGATGCTGCCGAAGGTCCAACCCCCGCCGTGCAGGTAGACCAGTACCGGCGCGTCCGCCGGTTCGGGGCGAAACACCCGGCACCCGACGCCACCGACCTCGAGATCTGAGACCTCGAACACCGGTTCCCCGGCGGTGGCGCCGGCCCGCTGCTCGGCCCGGGTGCGGGCCAAGTCGAAGCCCGGGGCGCCCGGCACCAGGTGCTCCGGGCGTGCGGCCGCCTGGGCCAGCACCGCCCGGGACTGCGGGTGGAGCCTCGTCACCCCATCTCGATGCTGGCCGCCTGCTCCCGAAGCGCCCCGCGTTGCAGTTTGCCGGTGGCAGTCCTCGGCAGGCTGTCCACGAAGCGAAAGGCGCGCGGCGTCTTGTTGCCCGCGAGGCGCCGGCGCACGTGCGCCATGAGCACGGTCTCTAGCTCCGCGGGATCGCCGTCGTCTCGGGGCACCACAAACGCCACCAGGCGCACCAGGTTGATGGCGTCGTGCACGCCGATCACACCGCACTCCGCCACGGCGTCGTTCTCCATCAACACGGCCTCGACCTCTATGGGGCTGACCCACATCCCGCCCACCTTGAGCATGTCGTCCAGCCGGCCCTGGAAGTAGAACCGCCCGGCTTCGTCCCGGCGGTACACGTCGCCAGTGTCCAGCCAGTCGCCGACCAGGGTGCGCCGGGACAGGTTCCGGTCGCGCCAGTAGGAGGCGAACGTGGACTCCCCCTTGACGAGCAGCGTTCCCGTCCCCCCATCGGGCACGTCGCGACCCTGCTCGTCGACGATCCTGGCCTGGTAGCCCTCGACCACCGTCCCGGTGCAGCCCGGCTGAACGTCGTCGGTGCGGTTCGAGATGAAGATGTGGCAGGACTCGGTGGAGCCGATGCCCTCCACGATGTCGCGGCCGGTCCGTTCCTTCCACTGCGCCAGCAGTGAGGGGGCTAACGGCTCGCCGGCCGACACGCACAGGCGGACCGACTCGACGGCCTCGTCCAGGGGCTTGCGGGTGCTGGTCAGGATGCTCGAGTAGCTGGTCGGGACGCCGAAGAGGATGGTGGGATGGAAACGGCTGAGGGCGTGCAGCACGGTCCTCGGCTGCGGCGGCTCGGACACCAGCAACGCCGTGGCCCCCGCGGCGAAGGGGAAGTACAGCCCGCCGCCCAGTCCGTAGGCGAAGTACAGCTTCGATATCGAGTAGGTGGTGTCGGATGCGTCGATGGCCAGCACCGTCTTGGCGTAGCTGTCGACGCACGCACGCATGGCGTGCTGGAGGTGCACTACCGCCTTGGGGCGCCCCCCGGCGCCCGAGCTGTACAGCCAGAAGCCGACATCGTCGCGCGTTGTTTCGGCCGGCTGGAGGGACGCCTCGGCGGCCCGGGTGATCTCCCCCAGACTCAGATCGTCGTCACCAGCCGGCTCGCCGGCCACGACCAGATGGCGCAGGTGGCGCGGCTGGGCCTCCGACTCGTGCAGGGTCCGGGCCACGGAGTCGCTGACCACCGCCACCTTGGCCCGGCTGTCGTTGAGGAGGTGGACGTAGTCGTCGGGCCGCAGGTTGGTGTTGACCGGCACGGGCACAGCCCCCGCCTTGATGGCCCCGAAGAAGGTGGTGGCGAACTCGGGCGAGTCCTCGAGGGCCACCAGCACTCGGTTCTCGATCTCCACCCCGAGGCCGCGCAGGGCGTTGCCGGCCCGGTTGGCGCCCTCCACCACCTCGGCGTAGGTCCAGTCGCCGGCGAGGGTGGTGATGGCCACCGCCCCAGCCCGGCCCCGCTCCAGGTTGTCCTCCAAGATGTCGACGGTGGCGTTGTAGTGGCCCGGCCCCCAGCCGGCGGGCCGGCGGCGGTGGCGGGGCGCCCGACCCTGCTGCGGCGTTGCCTCCCTGGGGTGGGCGGCGAAGAACTCCGCCAGCAGGTCGGCGGCACCCGCCGGCTGCTGGATCTGCAACAGGTGCGAGGCGCCGCGAAGCACGACGGTCTCGGTCTGGGGCAGCCACCGCTTGACCTCGTCACGGGCCTCCCGGTACAGCTGGGAGCTGTCCGAGCCGTTCATGAACAGGACGGGGCAGTGGATCCGGTGCGCCTCGGCCGCCCCGAACTCCCACTCGTCGTGGGCCGGCGCCTCGGTGACGAAGTAGGTGTCGACGTCGCGCAGGGCCTGCTCCAGGCCCCCGGGCACGTTGCGCGAGATGTCGTCGCGCTCCTTGGGCGAGCCGAGGAAGAGATCCTCGGCGGCCTCCCACTCCCCTTTGCGGTACAAGCTGCCCGCCCCAGCCACCAGATCGCGCACCTGGTCGCCTCCCGGCACGGTGAGCAGGGCCGCCTCCAGTAGCGACAGGCTGTGTACGCTCCCGGGGGCGTCAGCGGCCAGCTGCAGGCCGATCGGGCCGCCGTAGGAGTGGCCGACGACGTGCGCCGGGCCCACCTGGAGATACTCGAGCAGGGCCCGGGCGTCGTCGGCCTGCTGGGCCACGCTGACTCGGCTCCGGGTCAGTGAGCTGTTGCCGAACCCCCGGCGGTGGTAGCGGATCAGCAGGTAGTCGTCGGTCAGCGCCGGCTGACTCATCAGCGGTACGAAGGCGTCGCCGATGTGGCTGCCGTGCATGAGCAGGACCGGATCACCCTCGCCCTTGACCTCGTACTCAAAGTCCTCGCCACCCAGGCGAACCCGCTGCATCACCTCGACTACCGCTCAGCTCGGCTGGACGCCAGGTGTTCGGAGACAATGTCGCGGACGGCAAAGCGCTGGACCTTGCCGGTGGCGGTCTTCGGCAGCTCCTCGACCACCACCACTTCCCGCGGGCGCTTGAACGCGGCCAAGCCCTGTCGGCAGTGGGCGATCAGCGCATCAGGGTCGAGCTGTGCCCCGGGGGCCGCCACCACACAGGCCACCGGCTTGTCCAGGCCCTCGGAATCGGGCACGCCAACCACGGCCACCTCGGCCACGTCCGGGTGCTCCAGCAGGCGCTCCTCCACCTCGGCAGGGGTGACCCAGATCCCGCCCGCCTTCATCATGTCGTCGTCGCGGCCCAGGCAGGTGTAGGTGCCATCGTCGTTGCGCACATAGGTGTCCCCGGTGCGCATCCACTCCCCCTGGAACACCGCCCGGTTGACCTCGGTGCGGCACCAGTAGCCGGTGGCTATCGACTCGCCGTGCACGAACAGCGTCCCGGGCTCCCCGGCCGCCTCGATCGCACTGCCGTCGTCGGCCCGGATCTGCACCTCGTAGCCCGGCACCGGCGTGCCGGAGCTGCCCGGATTCACCTGCCCGGGGCGGTTGGACAAGAAGATGTGCAGCGTCTCGGTGGAGCCGATGCCGTCAAGGACCTCGATCCCGAAACGCTCCTTCATCCGCTCGAAGATCTTGGCCGGCAGCGGCTCGCCCGCCGAGGCCCCCTGGCGCACCGAGGAGAAGGAGTCGTCGGCAATATCGGAGGCGAGCAAGCCGGCGTAGAAGGTCGGCACCCCGAAGAACAGCGTCGGAGTCTGTCCCGTCAGTAGGGCGGCGAAAACCTCCGGGGTGGGCCGGGCCGGCTCCAAGACCGTGGTCGCGCCCACCGAGAGGGGCAAGAACATGGAGTTGCCGATGCCGTAGGCGAAGAACAGCTTGGCCACCGACACGCTGACGTCGTCGGGGCGAATGCCGAGCACCTGCTGGCCGTAGGTCTCCGCCACGAAGCGGATGTCGGTGTGCCGGTGCATGGCCCCCTTGGGCGTGCCGGTAGTGCCCGAGGTGTACAGCCACAGCGCCGGCGAGTCCGGCCAGCTGCCGAACGACCCCAGCTGCTCGCCCTCGGACTCCCCGGCCGCTACCAGGTCCGACCAACCGTGGCGCTGCACCCCCCGGGGCAGTCCGCCAACGTCAGAGCCCGTGAGCACCACGTCATGCAGATCCCGGGCCTCGGCGCTGCCAGCCCGGACAACCTCGGCGAACTCCGCCGAGCCGACCAGCACCCGGGCCCGGGAGTCGACCACCAGCTTGCTGAGGTCGGCCCCGGTGAGCATGGTCGACACCGGCACCGCCACCGCACCCAGGTACATGGCGCCGAGGATGCCAGTGAACAGCTCCGGGCCGTCCACCATGAACAGCATCACCCGCTCTTCCGGGCGCACGCCCATAGCCCGGAGCCCGCCCGCCACCCGGCGCACCTCGGCGGTCAGCTCCTCATAGTTCCACTGCCGGTCACCGCAGCGCACGGCCACGTTCTCGCCCCGCCCCTCGGCCACGTTGCGCTCGGTCAACCACGCCGCTGCGTTCAAGACCTCGGCCACGTCGACCTCCCCATCACGTTCGGCGTGGCGATTCTTTACCCCAGGGCGGGCAAAACACACCTCGGCACGGGCGACGGAGTCAATGGAGTTAGCGCGCTGTCGAGGCTGGCACAGACCTTGAACGACGCCGACGTGGCCCTGGTCGGGCGCCGCCGCCATGACGCCACGGCGCTGGGCTACGCCTTGCAGCCGGGGAGTGTCCGGTTCTTGGGGACCTTCTTGGTCGAGCCGCTGGAGGTGCCGTGGCCGGTGGTGGTCTTCGTGGCTGGCCAGCTCGGTATCGCCGACCCATCCTGCGTTAAGCCTGGATCCACCGACCGGGGTCGGGCCTTGGTTTCTCAGGCTTTGGTTGGTGCTCGGATGGGTCAGGGGTGCCGGTTGGGGGGCCGTGGGCGTAGCG
>JALYVP010000262.1 GCA_030853185.1 Actinomycetota bacterium
GGCGAGATCCACGCCCTCATGGGGCCCAACGGGTCGGGCAAGTCGACGCTGGCCAACGCCCTGCTCGGCAACCCCGCCTACCAGGTGACCTCGGGTCGCATCCGATTCAAGGGCGAGGACATCACCGGCTGGCCCACCGAGACCCGGGGCAAGGCCGGCATCTTCCTGGCCTTCCAGTACCCCGAGGAGATCCCGGGGGTGCCGGTCGTACAGTTCCTCCGCCAGGCGCTGTCGGCCCGAAAGGGGATCGACCTGTCCGTGCTGGAGCTCCGGCTGGCCATCATGGAGTGGATGAAGAAGCTGGGCATGGATCCCGCCATGGGCGACCGTTTCGTCAACGAGGGGTTCTCCGGCGGGGAGAAGAAACGCAACGAGATCCTGCAGATGGCGATTCTCGAGCCCGATCTCGCCATCCTGGACGAGACCGACTCCGGTCTCGACATCGACGCCCTGGGCGAGGTCGCCCATGGTGTCACCCAGGTCCGCGAGGCCCGGCCCGAGCTCGGCGTCCTCGTCGTCACCCACTACCAGCGCATCCTCGACCGCCTGACCCCCGACGTCGTCCATCTCCTGGTGGCGGGCCGGATCGTCGAGAGCGGAGGACCCGAGCTGGCCCAGAGACTCGAAGAGGAGGGCTACGAAGCATGGCGTTGACCGAAGAGCGGCCCCAGGGGGCCATCGACGTGGCAACCATCCGCAAGGACTTCCCGATCCTCGATACCCAGGTGCACGGCAAGCGCCTCGTATATCTGGACTCGGCCAGCTCGTCGCAGAAGCCGACCGCGGTCCTCGAGGCCATGACCAACTACTACGAGACGACCCACGCCAACGTCCACCGGGGGGTGTACACCATCGCCGAGGAGGCCACCCGCCTCTTCGAGCAGGGCCGGTCGAAGGCGGCGTCGTTCATCGGGGCGGCCGCCCCCGCAGAGCTCGTGTTCGCCAAGAACGTCACCGAGGTGATCAACCTGGTTGCCTACTCGTGGGGCCGGGCCAACCTCCAACCGGGCGACGCCGTCGTCCTCACCCAGATGGAGCACCACGCCAACCTGGTGCCGTGGCTGGCCCTCAAGGCCGAGCGGGGCATCGAGTTGCGCTACCTGGACCTGACCGAGGACTTCCAGCTCGACCTGAGCAACCTCGATCAGCTGCTCGACGGGGCCAAGCTGCTGGCCTTCACGGCCATGTCCAACGTGCTGGGCACCTTGACCCCGGTCCGCCAGCTGGGCGACGCAGCCCACGCCGCCGGGGCTCTCGCCCTGGTCGACGGGGCCCAGTACACGCCCCACCTGCCAACCGACGTCGCCGCTCTGGGCGTCGACTTCTATGGGTTCACGGGCCACAAGATGCTCGGCCCCACCGGCATCGGGTGCCTGTGGGCCCGTCCCGAGATCCTCGAGGCCATGCCCCCGTTCCTGGGTGGCGGCGAGATGATCAGCGACGTGCGCCTCGACGGCTTCAGCACCGCCGAGGTCCCCTGGAAGTTCGAGGCGGGCACACCGCCGATCGCCGAGGCCGTCGGGTTGGGTGCGGCGGTCGACTACCTCGAGGGGGTCGGGATGGACCGGGTGCGCGAGCACGAGCGGGCCCTGACCGCCTATGCCCTCGAGACCTTGACCCACCGCTTCGGCTCCGACCTGAGGATCCACGGACCGGGCGATGCCGACCGCCGAGGCGGGGTCATCTCCTTCTCGTTCAAGGACATCCATCCCCATGACCTGGCCCAGGTCCTCGACGAGACCGCCGTCTGCGTTCGGGCCAGCCACCATTGTGCCAAGCCCCTGATGCGCCGACTGGGCGTGGCTGCCACCGCTCGGGCATCGTGGTCCATCTACAACGACGAAGCCGACATCGACGCGTTGGCCGATGGTCTCGACGCCGCCGACCGGCTGTTCAGCTGACGGTACGTTCCGCCCACCGAGCCGCTTAGCCAACCGAGCCGAAAGAAGCCTGCCATGCCCGGTCTCGAAGACCTCTACCGCGAGATCATCCTCGATCACTACCGCAACCCGCGCAACCGCGGGGAGCTGGACGTGCCCCCCGCCTACGCCGAGACCGGGTTCAATCCGCTCTGTGGTGACGAGATCACCGTCTACGTGTCCACCGACGGCGAACACATCGAGGACGTGAAGTTGGGCGGGCAGGGGTGCTCCATCAGCCAGTCGTCGGCCTCGATGATGTCCACCGCGGTCAAGGGTCGCACCCTCGAGGAGGCCCGGACCGTGATCAGGACCTTCAAGTCCATGATGTCGGTCCACAGCCACCGCCTCGAACCGGACATCGAGGACGGGCTCGAGGCGGCGGCCGAACCGGAGGTGTCCCTCGGGGACCTCGAGGCTCTGCAGGGCGTGGTCAAGTTCCCGGTGCGCATCAAGTGCGCCACGTTGAGCTGGAACACCCTGTCCCAGGCGCTCGACGCCATCGACCAGGCCCGCGGCGCGGCCTGACCGCCCCCTGGCCTGACCGCCCCTTGCCGGACCGCTCAGCCGGAGGTGGGAGGGCGGGTCGAAGCCGGCCCCCGCTCGCGTATGTCGGCAACCGCCTCAAAGGCGGTCCGCAGCTCGGCGATCCACGGTTCCTCGTTGGCTCCGACCAGGCGGACGCACCATGCGAGGGCTTCGCTGCGACTCCGGGCCAATCCGGCGTCGATCAGGGTGTCCAGGGTGCGCCGCTCGGAGAACCTCAGCCTGGTCATGACCGGCACGGTGGCAATGGTGAACATCTCGGTCACCTTCCCGCATCGGGCCCCCCAGGAGACCTTCCGCTCGAAGCGGTCCTCGGCCTCGGCGGCCAGGGAGATCCGTTCTCCCCGGGTCGCTTCCCGGAACCCGGCAATGGCCCGCCGGGGGTCGTCCTGGCCGCCGGGCACGGTGACGACGATCAGGATCTCGTCGTTGTCGACGGAGATCTGGGCGGGTTCGGCGGTCCACGCCACCGGCAGGGCCCCGCTCGCCCAGCGAACGGCGGTCTCGGTCACCTCAGTGCGCTCCACCCCGACATGGTGGCCCACGATCGGCCGGTACCATGACTGGGCGATGACCGCCGATCCCTACGTGATCGTCGGGGCGTCTCTCGCCGGGGCCCGGGCCGCAGAGTCGTTGCGCAGCGATGGCTATGACGGCGCCCTGGTGGTCATCGGGTCCGAAGCCCACCCTCCCTACGATCGGCCGCCTCTGTCGAAGAGGGTCCTCGACGGCACTGCCGACTCCGACGAGGCGGTGCTGGCCGCCATCGAGCTTCCGATGGCCGACGGGCTCGCAATCGACTGGCGGTTGGGTACGACAGCCACCGCCCTCGACGTCGAGCGCCGCCGCATCACCCTCTCCGACGGCAGCCAGGTCGCCTTCGCCGCCGCCATGCTGGCCACCGGGGCCCACCCCCGGTACCTCCCCGGATTCCAGGGACGGGAGGGCGTTCACGTCATCCGCACCCTCGACGACGGCCTGGCCCTGCGCCGGACGCTCGACGACGACCCCCGGGTGGTGATCATCGGTGCCGGCTTCATCGGCCTCGAGGTGGCCGCCAGTTGCCGGGCCCGGGGGCTCGACGTGACGATCCTCGAACCGCAGGCCGTTCCCTTGGAGCACGCCCTCGGGCCTGAGCTCGGCGAGGCCGTGGCCCGCATGCACCGCCGGGCCGGTGTGACCCTGCGCCTCGGGACAACGGTTCGCTCCCCCGCCGGTGACGACCGGGTCACCGGGGTGGTCATCGACGACGGCGAGGTGGTTGACGCCGACGTCGTCGTCATGGGTGTGGGGGTGGCCCCGACAACCGGGTGGCTCGAGGGTTCGGGAGTCGACCTCGACCGAGGGGTGGTGTGCGACTCGCGCCTGCGGGTCCTGGCCGGCGGACGGCCCGTTCCCGGGCTGGTGGCAGCCGGAGACGTGGCCCGCTGGACCGACCCCCGATCGGCAACGTCGGTGCGCATCGAGCATTGGACCAACGCCGTCGAGCAGGGCGCGGCGGCAGCGCGGACGCTGCTCGATCCCGATGGCAGCGCCCCCTTCGACGTGGTGCCCTACGTGTGGTCCGATCAGCTCGGCACCAAGCTGCAACTCGTCGGCCTCCCCCGTCCCGGAGACGACGTCCAAGTGCTCGACGGCACCCCCGGGGAAGGCAAGTGGCTGGCCGCCTACGGTCGGCGCGGTCGCCTGGTGGCCGTGCTCGGTGCCGGCCGGCCGGCCCGGGTCATGCGCATGCGGCGGCGCCTCGAGACCGGCGCCGCCTTCCCCGTCGAGGACGAGACCACGACGGCGCCCGGCAGGTCGCCCCGAAGCGGGACCTAGCGTGTGCCGCCCGGCGGTGACGCTCAGCCGGCGGGAACCTTCCAGCCCCGGGACTCGGCGATGTCCTTGCATGTCGGGCACAGTGGGTACTTCTTGGGGTCACGACCGGGTACCCAGATCTTGCCGCACAGGGCCTTGACCGCCGTCCCGTTGACCATGCCTTCCACGACGGAGGGGCCGGTGGGCACGAAGTCGTCTTCGTTGATCTTCACGCCCTCCAGCACGATGTGGCTCATGCGCTCGTGGTCCCCGTCGAGCTCAGGGTCGACGTGAACCGGCGCCGTATCGAGGTTCGTCATCGTCGCCCACGTTAGTGCTTGCCGGGAAAGTACGCCCCGGACGGGACAGGACGAGCCAGCAGGTAGGGTCGGTGGGAAGGCCGGTGCCGGAGGACCGGACTCATCATCGAGGCTGGGATGTGCGTACCCAGGTGGAGGACGGCCCCGTGACGGGTGCAGGCAACGCCGACAACAGCGAGGGAGAGACCGGGGGGGCCAGGCCCTCGCCCTCGCCATGGGCCGGCGCCCGGCCGGCGGGCTCGGGAGTAGAGCTCCCCTCCGATCGGACCGCCGCATACCAGCCGCCCGGGCGTTACGAGCAGCCGGCCGCCTGGGACGGCCCGTCCGCCTACCAGTCCGCCACCGAAACGGGGGCACCGCCCGCCGGGGAGCCCGTCAGTGAGCACCCCGAGGGGGCCCCGGACCGAAGCCGTCCCCC
>JALYVP010000263.1 GCA_030853185.1 Actinomycetota bacterium
TCGTGACCGCAGCATCATTACCCCCTTCCGGTAAGACGAGAAGTTCCGCGTACCCGCGAGGCTCGGCCGATTCCGGAGGTCGACTTGCCAAGTAACACACATGAAGCAGATTTAGTCGACCATCGAGTCTACAACTTCGCTCGGCCCCACCAGACGCTTACCAAGGCCGCAGGGCGTCCCACCACTCCGGCGATGGCCGCTGGCGTGGCGACCTACCCGTGGAGCGTCACGCAGATCGCTCAGCTACTTGACTGAGGGGCCTACGCTCACCGATGTGGCGACCGGGGGGAACCTGCTGTACTACGGCGACAACCTCGATGTGCTGCGCGAGCACGTCGCGACCGAGTCTGTCGATCTGATCTACCTGGACCCGCCGTTCAACTCGAACCGCTCGTACAACGTGCTGTTCCGGGCCACCTCGGGCCAGGAGTCCCAAGCGCAGATCGAAGCCTTCGACGACACGTGGCACTGGTCCCAACAAGCCGAGCAGCTCTACGAGTCGCTCGTGGCCGGCGGGGCGCCGATCAAGGTGGCCGACGCCATTGAGGCCATGCGAAAGCTGCTCGGGCCGAACGACGTGCTCGCCTACCTCGTGATGATGGCCGCTCGCCTCGTCGAGTTGCACCGGGTCCTCAAGCCGACCGGGAGCCTCTACCTCCACTGCGACCCCACCGCCAGCCACTACCTGAAAGTAGTGCTCGACGCGATCTTCGGACCTGAGCAGTTCCTGAACGAGGTCATCTGGCAGCGAACCTCGTCGAAGGGCCTGATGACTCAACGGCTTGCTGCCAACCACGATGTCCTGTTGAGCTACCGGAAGGGTCCCGGTGGATTATGGAACGCGGACGCCGTGTTCGCCGAGTACGACGAGGCGGACCTTGATCACAAGACGCTGGAGAAGTACGCCCACCGGGACGAGCAAGGCCGCCGGTATCAGCTGACCAGCCTCATCAATCCGAACGAGAACCGGCCAAACCTCACCTACGAGTTCCTGGGCGTTACCCGGGTTTGGCGCTGGACACGCGAGAGGATGGAGAAGGCTTACGAGGAGGGACGCGTCATCCAGCCAAGGCCCGGCGCAGTGCCGCGTGAGAAGCGATACCTCGATGAGCAACGTGGAAAGCCACTTGGTGACGTGTGGACCGACATCCCACCCATCAACAGTCGGGCCGCTGAACGTCTCGGCTACCCAACCCAGAAGCCGCTCGCGCTCTTGGAGCGGATCATCGCCGCATCGAGCAACGAGGGTGACGTGGTACTCGACCCGTTCTGCGGCTGTGGGACGACCATCGACGCGGCGCAGAAGCTCGGACGCCGCTGGATCGGCATCGACGTGACCTACCTCGCTGTGGACCTGATCCGCAAACGTCTGCGGCACACCTACGGCCCGGACATCGAAGGGACCTACAAGGTCCGGGGCATCCCCACCGATGTAGAGGGCGCCATGGAGCTGTTCCGGGACAACCCGTTCGACTTCGAACGCTGGGCCGTGTCCCTGGTCAACGCCCAGCCGAACCAGAAGCAGGTGGGAGACCGCGGAGTGGATGGCCGGGTTCGCTTTCATTCCGGCAAGAACCTCCTCGGCACGCTCCTGGTATCGGTCAAGGGCGGCCGTCAGCTCAACCCGGCCATGGTCCGCGACCTGGCCGGGACCGTGGGTCAGGAACGGGCGGAGATGGGTCTCCTCATCACCCTGGATGAGCCAACCCGCGGGATGCGGGAAGTGACGGGCCGCTCCGGGACCTACGTCAATGAGTTCAACGGCAACGAGTACCCGAAGCTCCAGATCGTCACCGTGCCCCAGCTCCTGGCCGGCGCCAAACCGAAGATGCCCGAGGCCATCCTGCCGTACGTTCAGGCGAAGGCCCGGAGCGGCGGAGACCAGCTTTCGTGGGACGTGACGTGACCGAAGTGCGTACTGGGGCAAGCACTCAGCTAGCACTCTCGTCAAACTGACCCACTACCTGGGCTTGCGCATCATTTCTGGTCAGACCTCCCGGAGCGCGGGAACCCAGACCTTCTCTGGGATGTCCTTCGCAGCCGAAGATTGCGACCACCGGTACCCGTCCGATTCGACCACCACGGTCTCGTCCGTCTTGCAGTCACAGATGCCCTGTGTGCCTCGCGGGAGGTGGAGAGGCAGGAACAGGTTGCGGGCGACGCCGGGACTGTGGTTGTCTTCCTCGGCGTCGAGAAGGTCGAAGTCGGCTCGGACGGTGGCCATCTCGGCGTCGGATGGGCGGCGGTCGAGGCCTGATGCGGCTACCGAGACGTGGTTGGTGGGAACGCGCAGGGCGCGGAACTCCATCTCAGATGCGTCGCTGATGACCGCGAGACCGTGGCCGGTCCACACTGTGGTGCCTGGCGGTGCCCACGTGACGGCTCGGAGACGTTCGGTGAGCACCCAGTTGACGACCCATCCGGTGTTCAGCGCGGCCACGGCGGGAGAGCGGTAGGCGCTCACTTGCACATGACCGCCACGAGAAGAGCGCTCACCGGCATCACGCCTTGGCTGCTGGCACGGCGGTCGGCGGCGGGGCGTCGGGGCCCACGAGGACCCCCGGCAGGTAGCCCGCAGCGACCAGGTGCACGGTAGTGTCGATCGGCTGGCCAGCAAAGTTCTCCATCGCCCACACCATGTTGTTGAACTGCTGCAACGACGGAACCCAGACAGTCGTCAACAGATTCGTCAGGTAGGTGGCCGGGTTCACCGGGCCTGCACTGCCCGTGACGTAGCGCTTGAAGAAGAACAGGACGCCGGGCGGCTTGGCCGTGTGGGCGTCGATCCACAGGGCGGCGTCGAACAGGTCGACGGGCGAACCGTTGACCTTCGATGGGCGGGTACCGGCCAGGCCGGCGTGCAAATCGACGAGCATCTGGTGCACCTCGCCCTGCTGGGCGTCGGATAAAGCCATAAGAAAGTCTCCTTGGGTTGGGGTGGAACCGCCGAAGATGGCGGCGAAGCTGGCGTCGTCGAAACAGACCGATATGTCACATCCGTTGATGCCGCCGACGTTCGCTGATGACGAGTACTGGCGGGCGGCGTAGCGGGTGAACCCACCGAACGGCTGGAACCATCCGGGTGTGACCTGAGCGAGCAACTGGTGAGGGTCGCCGGCCCCATTGACATAGTTCGACCACCACAGCGGCAACCTGGCCAACTCGCCGGAGGTACCGAACTGGGAGTCGGCCCAGCCGGCGCTGTAGCCGCACAGCGGGTTGCGGGGGGCCAGCACTCTCACCTCACGGATAAAGGCATCCACGTCGGCCGCCTCGCCCCCCTCGCGGTCGAGGTTGAGGGGGATGCTGTCGACCGCCCCGCAAGCGTCATGGACGCACTGGATGAAATGCTGAGCCTGGGCGGCGCCATTGCCTGCGGCCATGAAATGGTAGGGCATGAACGGCAGTCCGTTGCGGACCGCTTGGTCATGGTTGGCGGCTGCGAGCCGATCTACGAAACCGGACCCCTCGGACGCCTTGAAGGCGATCGCTGACATGCCCTGTTGTTTCGCTGCGAGCCCATCGATGACGGGCTCGTTGTTGGAAACGTCGGGAAACAGGTAGGGGGCGGTCATGGCGTGTCCCCTTGGTGGCGGGCGATGTCGGCGTTCGCCCAGAACATGGCCAGCTCTATGGCGGCAACCATGGACGACTGCTCCCGACCGGGCCGGGTGACACCGACCATCCCGTCAGCGAAGTTGAAACACATCGCCCGAACATCCTCGTGGCGGCGCTTCACCTCCTCGTTGGTGGGCTGGTCGTCGGCGTCGAGTGCGGTCATGGCGTGGTCCTTTCGTGGTCGGTCTGGTCAATGTCAGGGATGCAGGTTGGGGGGCAGCCGCATGACGGCAGCCAACGGTGCCGACCCAAGTGCTGGCCGGCGATGGACCCCGAGTTGGGGGCCGCTTGGAGCATCCACGGTTTGGCGGGCTGGGCGGTGATGCCACGGTCCCCGCATTGGTGCTCTACTGGCCGGTAGTGGCGACGGAACGGCCAGGAGGCACCCGGATAGCCCGGGAACCTCCTGGGGCCGCTGAGAGAACCGTCCGGGGGTCAGGCGGCTCCCGTGCCGCCCGGGACCGGCGTGGCGACGACGACCGGGGTGGCCACAGGGACCGACTCGGACGCCACCGGGGCCGTCTCGACAGGCACCACGGAGGTCTCCGCGGCCACCGCCCCCGCCGTCGTCGTCGACGACGCACCCGCCGTCACCGGGTCAGGAACCACCGGCGTCTCAGGCGGCAGAGACGACGCGGGGACTGGGGCGGCCGTCACCGGCAACGCCGGGGTACCCGCCGGCACCTCACCCGCCGTCACGACCGGGGTACCGGCGGCCGGTGGAGTCACCGGCGCCGCATTGGGGGCTGTGGGCACGCTGGTGGCCGTGGAGCCACCAGCGGGGGCGTCGATGCCCGACGGGGCCCCTGGCGGCGCTGAGGGGGGCGTCAGGTTCAGGGCGGCGATCTTCGCCTGAGCGGCCTTCACGGCATCGTCCTCGGCGGTCAGGTCGACCCCCGCCGCCGACGCCTTCGCCGACGCCGACTGCTGCGCTGCGATCACGGTATCGACCGCCTCGAGATACGTCTTGAGGTCGGCTGCGAATGTGGCTTCGTCTGTTGCCATGTTGTGGATCTCCTTGGTGATTGCATCGACCTTGTGGCCGATGCGGGTGGTGGCCTCATGGGCCTCGTACGTCCGGGCCAGAAGTGTTTCGACCAGGACGGTCAGGTAGCCGGTCGGGTCGTCC
Source organism: Actinomycetota bacterium (assembly GCA_030853185.1). Classification (GTDB taxonomy): domain Bacteria; phylum Actinomycetota; class Acidimicrobiia; order Acidimicrobiales; family Palsa-688; genus JALZAH01. The sequence continues at coordinate 4,748 of JALYVP010000263.1, forward strand.
TCCCGGTCCGGCAGATCGGTGTCGGCGTCAAGATGGACGACGACGGTGCGGGCCATCAGCCCGCCGTTTCGGTCAGCGCCGCGGCGGGGATGAGTGCGGCCGACACCAGGCTGACGAGCTGGTCGGCTGCGTCGGCCGCCCACTCATGTCGGGCAGCGGCCCGAGCGGCCCGAGCGGCCCGAGCGGCCCGAGCGGCCCGAGCGGCCCAAGCG
>JALYVP010000034.1 GCA_030853185.1 Actinomycetota bacterium
TCCTCGGGGTCCGTGTCGGTTTCAGCGTCGGCGTGCTTGTCTTCGGTGGCCGCAACGGTTTCAGCGTCGGCGTGCTTGTCTTCGGTGGCCGCAACGGTTTCAGCGTCGGCGTGCTTGTCTTCGGTGTTTGCGGCGGAACGGTCGTCGGTGCTGTCGCCATGGTCGGTGCTGTTGCGCTCCGCTTCAGGTCGCTCATTCATTGCCGAGACCTACACATCCTCGGGCTGTCTCAAGATCCACGGACTGTTTCCCGCCGTGGGTCAGCTGCGACGAGTATGGTGACGACACGACACGTGAGTCTACGTGCCGTCCATTGACTGGGGGTCCATGGTGGGAACAACAGTTGCAGCCCTGACGGGTTGGTACGTCGGCTTCTTCGTAGCGGCCATCGTCATCGTGATCGTCGTGGTATTGGTGGCCATCATCTTGAGGGTGGCGCGAAAGATTGCCATCCAGGCCCGGGTGGTGACCTTGGCTCTCGAGGATTGCCGAGTCAACACCCTGCCACTGTGGGACATCCAGGCGGTCAACGCCGGGGTGACGGACATCAACCGGAGCGCCGCCGCGGCGCGCGGACTCTTGGGAGGTTGACCATGATCCTTGCCCTGTCTCAGCAGAACCTCAACTTCTGGTGGATCGCCATCGGCATGGGCGTCGTCGTCATCGGCGTGGTGATCGTGCTCCTGTCATTGCTGGTGGCCTACGTCAAGGACATCGATGACCGGGTGGACGATGCGTGGGAGACCGCCCTCAAAGTGGCCGAGAACACCACCGCCGTCTGGCAACTGACCAACACGGCCCAAGCGACCACCGATCTTCGCGACGAGGTGCAACGCCACGCCGACCTGCTCTCTAAGAGTGCATGATGCTCGCCCTGCACATCGTCTTGACCTTGGTGGTCATCGTGGCGTTCATCGGAGTGTTGGCCTACTTCCTCAATCGACTGGCAACGGTGCTCACCAACGTTGCCCTCAACCTGGCCAAGATCTCCGACGGGGTACGGGCCGTAGAAAAGCAATGTGAGATCATCGGCCCAGGAGCGGACGCCGTCAACGCCAACCTGGCCGCAGCCGCGGCCGGCCTAGGTCAGGCCGCAGTGCTGGCCGAGGGCATGGGTGGCGGCTGAGGTTCTGAGAAGGCGCCACAGGCCTGAGAGGTGCCCACAAGCCTGAGTCATCCAGCAGCGCTGTGAGCCAAGCAGGGCGCTGACCTCCGGTCGGCGCTGAGTCAAACCGGCGGACCGATCCAGGATCAGATGGCTCCGCGGGAGCGAAGCACGTTTTGCATCTGCACTCCGTGCACCAGGTCGATCCCGGCACCAAGGGCGGCAGCCACGTGCACGGCCTCATGCATCTCGTCGGGGCTGGCACCGAGGTCCACGAGCGTGTTGGTGTAGGCGTCGATGCAGTATGGGCACTGCTTGGAGTGGGCGACAGCCAAGGCGATCAGCGCCTTCTCCCGCTTGGTCAAGGCCCCGTCCTCGCCGGTGGCAGCGTTGTAGTAGGACCAGAACTTGGCCATCGTGGGTCCGGCATGGTTGCCCATGTCGACGAAGTGGCCCAGGTCGCCGCGCTCGTAGTAGCTCGAGCCCACTGTGCCGTCGGCCGGAGCTGCGTGCGAGCTGGCGCAGGCCGACAGCGCCGCGTGCGCCTCGTCGGCGCGCGGGTCGCCGGGGTCGATCGGGCGGAGGTCGCAGCCCATCTTGGCGTCATGGATGACCAGCTCGCCCACGGCGAACTCGATCGGGCGGGACTGGCCGGCGGTCTCGGTCGTCGGGTACACCCAGTGCTTGGCTGCGACCTCGGTGTGACAGCAGTACACGGGGGTGCCATCCCCGCCCTGGGGCTGGTGACGCCACCCTGCCCCGGCCGCAACCGATGGCACTGCGTCGAAGAGATCGCCGACGTCGGCGGTCCCCCCGCGCAGGTCCACTCCCTTGTGGTCGAGCACGGCCCCCACCGGCGGTGTGGCCCCTTCGAGGAGGTCGTCCTCGGCGACGGGGATGGAGGAGAAGATCATGTTGATCCCGCCCTGGAACGGGTATTTGATGTACCCCTCCGTGCAACTGGTGGGCTCGGTTCCCCGAGCGAGGATGGCGTCGTGAGGCAGATCGGCGAGGTCGGCCACCTTGACGTGGAGGTGGATCGACGCCGCCGCGGCGACGGCCTTGGCGAAGGGAAACTGGGGGTCCAGCACGTCGAGGGCCTCGGCGACCTCGAGTTTGGTGAGCAGACCCAAACCTTCGAAGAAGTCGAGCGTCTCGGTGAATGAGTGTCGATCCACCGCGTTGAGCACGTCCATGGCCTACCTCCCCAGAACGGGCGCACCACGCGCCCTCGGCACTACCGGCAACGCTACGCGCCAAGCGGCCCCTATGCACGTACATCTATGTCTGCGACCAGGATCCGGTATCACCGCGCCGCCGCCTGATCAGAAGGGTCTGTTGGTCACCCTTGACACGGACCGCCACTTGGGAGAATCTGGAGTCGTCGGGGCAAACATGTCGAGGGGCTCCGCAGGGGCGACAATGTCGGATGTGCAACCGGCCGGGGGCACCGGTACGGGTTCGGAGACGGGTGTCACCACATTTATTCCTGGCAGCCCCCGGGTCGGCAACACCGGCGACTCGCAGGGTGGCGAGCACTGGGCCACCGGGACCGGTGGTGTGACCGGGGCAACCGGCGGTACCGGTGGCGTGACCGGGGCAACCGGCGGTACCGGTGGCGTGACCGGAGGGACCGGCGGTACAGGTGGCGTGACCGGAGGAACCGGCGGAGCGACCGGGGGAACCGGCGGAGCGACCGGGGGAACCGGTGGCGGTAGCGGCAGCGGCGGCTAGCTGTCTGAGTGGCCCACCTGCTGTCAGCCGCTCCTACCTGATCTGCTCAACACCCCGCACGGGGAGCTACCTGCTCTGCGACGCTCTTGCGGCCACCGGGGTGGCGGGCAGACCCACGGAGTACCTCATGCCGAGCTATCGCAGCTACTGGATGGAGCAGTGGAGGTCTCAGACGTACCGCGACTATCACGAGCACGTCCTGGCGGACGGTACAACGTCGAACGGCGTCTTCGGTACCAAGATTCATGCGGGCCAGTTCGGGGAGTTCATCCGCCAAGCCACCGGCCGGCCGCGAATGACCATGGAGGATCGGCCTGCGGTCATTGGGGAGTGGTTTCCCCATCCACGCTATGTCTGGCTGCGTCGGCACGATCAGGTCGACCAGGCCGTGTCATGGGCGAAGGCCTGCCAGACCCGCATGTGGTGGGACGCCGACGCTCCCCCCGCTCCCATGGACGCGCCCAAACCGGATGCGCTCCGGTTCAACTACCAGTTCATCGAGCGGGCGATGTACTCGCTCAGCGACTGGGACGGTGTGTGGCGAACGTACTTCGACGCAACGGGCATCACCCCCGTGACCGTCTGGTACGAGGACCTGGTGGCGGACAGCCAAGGCACCATCGACCGGGTCCTCGCCCACCTCGGCGTGGATCGGACGGCCACCCACGCGGCAGAGCAGCGGAAGTTTCGGCGGCAATCCGACGGCACCTCCGCAGCATGGGCATTGCGGTTCGCCAAGCTCAATTCGGTCAAACGCGAGTCAACGCTCGCCGCATTTGCTGGGTTGCAAGCAGGGGAGACCGTGTACGTGTGCGCTTCTGGCCTGCCACCCGACCGGCTCCCGCACGACGCCATCACGATTTCGGTCGATGGTGCAGCATCGCCGGCTCCGGCGTCCTACAGCCTGCTCACCCGAACGCCGGTCACCGACCCGGAGGCGGGCGTGGCGCTTGCCACCGGGCCAGTGACGGTGAACCATCCGTTCCTCGTGCGCTTCCTACTCGATAGAGAGCTGCCGGGCAGGGCCCCGCACCGCAATCGGCTGACGGTCAGCGACGGCGCCCGGGCCGCGGACATCGCCATCGCCTTTGCCAGGCACCTAGGCGCCGGTCGGATAGAGATGGCCTGAGCGTGGGCATCGGTCGAACGGTCATTGCGCCCACCTACCTGGACGCCCCGGCCAACTCGGATGCTTCGTTTCCCGGGGTTCCCGCCGTCAACCGGGCGGGCCGCACCGATCGATTCGAGGTCTTCTACGACCGGTTCCTCGGCGAGGCCGGCCGCGTCGCCGGCTCGACCGTTCTCGACAGGGCCGAGCGCGACCTGACGACGATCAGCGGATGGTTCGACGAACGGCGCCTCCCGCATGAGAACTTCACCGTCGTGCTGGCCCACGTCGCCGGTGGCGCCGGGGCCTCGCGTCACATAGGCGGCGAAGGCGAACCGACCACGCTCTACTGCGATGTGCAGACGACGCCCCATCTCGAAGCGCTGCAATCATCCTTCTTCGTCACGGTCCTGCTCGCCGACCTCTACGCCAACGACGTCGGATGGGATGCGAACACCAGTGCTGCGCTGGCCCGGGTGCTCGCGGCTGCTCTGTATCCTCGCCGGGTCGTTGGATTTGCCACCGCCAGGATCTGGTTGGAGAGCGTACGGGACGACTTCGTGTCGACTCCGTTGGCTGCTGGCCTCACCGCGACCGGGTGCGCGGTGCTCTTCTTCAACTACCTGCACCACCAGCTTGGCTTCTCGTGGCGAGAGATCGCGGCCACTCCGGCCCCCACCCTCGGCGACGTCGCCAAGAGGCTGACGGGATCAGACGACGAGCTCAACCGATTTCAGTCGCTTCTGGCGGAGCATCTGCCGGTGGACGAGCCCGTAGCCCAACCGACCGACAACGTGTTCCCGCTGGCTGACCTACCCGCCCGCCCTAGGACAGACGTGGCTCTACCCAAGCGTGCGTCTCACGGCCGGGAAGCCGAACGCCGTGTCTGCTTGCTGACTGGCTCCTCGGGCACGTTGGGCACCTATCTGTGCGAGACCTTCGGAGACCGGTTCGACTTCTGCGCCGTCTACCGCCGCAACCCGCCGCCCGTCGGCGTTCATTCCGTCAAGGCGGACCTGACCGTCGACGGTGAATCGGAGCGTGTCGTCGAGGTGACGTTGGAGCGCTTTGGCCGCCTGGATCTCGTGGTCAACGCCGCAGTCGCATCGACGTGGGGCCCGATGCTCACATCCGAGCCGCTCTGGAGCAGTGCCCCCGCCCAGTTCCTGACGAACGTCGTGGTCCCCCTGAGGGTCTCCTGCGCGGCGGCGCGCCTGTTCTGGCGGGAGAGGGTTGAGGAGAACCGCGCCGCCAGCCGGGGCATCGTGAACGTCTCCAGCGTGTCCGGACGCAACATCTACCCCAACGAGGGGCAAAGTGTCTACGCCGCCTCGAAGGCGGCGCTTGACCATCTCACCGGGCACATGGCACTGGAGTTCGCCGCCATCGGGGTGAAGGTCAATGCCGTCGCCCCGAACAGCTTCCCATCCAATGTCGGCACCAGTCGGGTGGCCCAGGCCATCATCGATCTCGACGACGGTGACGGGACCGGAGCGATCGTCGTCGTCGACGGAGCGACCGACCAGCTCATCCCACTCGTGCCGGCGTTCGCCCGACCTCGCTGACGGGATCCAGGCCACGTGTTCTCGGTATCAGAGCGGCGCGTTGAACGGTCGCGCCACGTATTCCGCGGCGCTAGCCTGCGTCGTCACCGGAGGACGGCATGCCTGCAAGCGAGCTGATCGAGCGAGTGGCCCAACTCATCTCGGACGCGGAAGGTTCGGTCCCCGATGACATCCGTTCTGAGCTCGAGTTGCTCCAGGCTCGGCTCCGGGAACCAGCGCGAGTGGCTGTCGTCGGGCGGGTAAAGGCGGGCAAGTCGACGTTGGTCAATGCCATGCTCGCCCAGCGCGTGGCCCCTACCGACGTGAGCGAATGCACCCGGGTGGTCACCTGGTTCCGCTACGGCCACCCACAGCGTGTGGTGATCCATCTGAAGGCGGGCGGGACCGTCGAGGCGCACCTCGACGCGGACGGTGCGCTGCCCGCCGACCTCGGGGTCGCGTCCGGGGACGTGGCCTCGGTGCAGGCCTTTCTGGCCAACGACGCGCTCCGTTCCATGACGCTCATCGACACACCCGGAATCGGCTCTGTCCACCCTGAATACAGCATGTCAACCGAACAGTTGGTTTCGGCGTCGAGCGACAGCTTGACGGCCGCCGCCGGCGCTGATGCCCTCGTGTTCCTGCTCAACCGGGTGATGATGGAAGACGAGATGAAGGTGCTCCAGCAATTTCGTTCCACCGAGGGCGAAGGAGGGGCAGGTTCGGCAGCGGCGACGGTCGGTGTTCTCAGCCGCGCCGATCAGCTCGGCGACGGCGGCGACCCGTGGGAGGTGGCGGTGGAGCTGGCCAACCACTACGCCGGCGTCCTACGCGACGAACTGGCGACCGTCGTTCCCGTCATCGGCCTTCTGGCCGAGACGGCGGAGGCAGCCACGCTGACCGAAATGGACGCAAAGCACCTAGCGACCCTTGCGGCCATGGAGCAGAAGGAGTTCAGCCGCCTGTTGTGGTCGGCGGATCGGTTTGCCACGGCCGAGGCTCCCGTGCCCAGTGAAGCACGCGAGCGGCTTCTCGTCTTGCTGGATCTCTACGGTGTACAGCGGGCCGTCGGTTTCGTACGGGGCGGGGCGAGAGGCGCGGTGGCGTTGCGGCGTGAGCTGTCCAACATGTCCGGCATCGGCGACGTCAAGCGGACGCTGTCCAACTTCTTCCACGAGAACGACCACGTGCTCAAGGTCCGGTCAGCGCTCGCCGCCCTCGAGCGTCTCAGTTATCCGCCGCCCGGCGGGCGCGCCGATCAAGGCGTCATCAAGCTTCGAGCCGACGTCGAAGCGCTCCGCCTTGATCCGATCATGCAGCCGATAGCTGAGCTCGAGGTCTGGCATGACTGCTGCACGGGTCGGATCTCGATGCCCGAGGAGTACACCGCGGACATGCGGCGGCTCTTCACGCCGGGAAGTGTGGCGAACCGGCTCGGTCTTGAGGTAGCGACGCCGGACGCGGTGCGCGTCGCCAGCAAGGAGCGTATGGTCCGCTGGCGTCGATTCATGGTGACAGAGGCCACGCCCATCCAGGGCCGCGTGGCCCGAGTCGTCCTCCGATCCCTGCAGCTTCTCTGGGAGGGGGCGGCACCATGAGCCAGGTGGGAGCGCCTCCGCCCGGTCGAAGACCGGTTCCAGCTCACATCCATCGAGTCGCCTCGCTGCTTCAGGCCCACGGCCGGACCGAGGCGTCCGAAGCCCTGATCGAGCTCCTCAACACGCCGGGCCGCCAAAAGCCGACCGTCTACGTCGCCGGCGAGGCCAAGCGGGGCAAGAGCTGCCTGGTCAACGCGCTGTTGAGCAAGCCGGACTTGTCTCCCGTGGGTGTTGAGGCGACGACCGCCGCCCCGATCACCTTCTTCGCATCAGCTACGCCACAGGCGAGTGTCTACTTCTTCGGCCGACCGAACCCGGAAACCGTCGATGTTGACCGGGCCCGGGCCCTGGCGACGATCAATGGCAATCCGGGCAACGAGCAGAACGTGCGTGCCGTCACCATCGGAGCGGACAGCCCCGTGCTGGCCGAGCTCGATCTGGTCGACACGCCCGGTGTCGGCGGGCTCGACTCAGGGCATGGCGCCCTCACCCTGCAGTCGCTCAGCAACGCCGACGCCCTCCTCTTCGTGATCGAGGGGGGCGCCCAGATCAGATCGGCCGAGCTCCAGTTCCTCCGATCCGCGGCCGCCAGGGTCGACACCGTGGTGTTGGTGCTGACCAAGACCGACGTCTACCGAGGATGGCGAACGATCCGGGACGACAACGTCGCCATCCTGCGCGACCGGGCACCGAGGTTCGCCTCCCGCCCGATCGTCCCTGTCAGCAGTGTCCTCTGCCTTCGAGCCATCGACTACCCGGAGGACGCCGTTGAGCTTCGTGAAGAGTCCGGCGTGGCCCGGCTCGAAGCCGTGCTCGCCGAACAGGTCGTGTCTCGCGCCGCCATCCTCAGAAGGGCGAACCTGATCCGGGCCGGGCTGGGATCGTTGACTGCCTTGGAGCGCACCTTGCAGCAGCGCCACACCGCGCTGCACCCGGGGACCGAGGGCCGAGAGGCTCTCGAGGCGGAGCACGCCCGCCTCCGGGAGCTCAACCGCGACCGGGCCGAGTGGCCCCAGCAGCTGGACACCGAGTTTCGGAAGCTGACCCTCGAACGTCAGGAGATCCTGGCCAGAAGGGCGGTTGAGCTGCGCCGGCAATACGAGGAGCGCCTGAAGAAGGTGACCAGAAAGGATCACGACTCGCTGCCCGGCGAGCTGATCGCCGACCTCACCGCCCTCGGCAGTTCGGTGAATGAGATGACCGAGTCGCGACTCAATGCCTTGGTGCGCTCGCTGCTCGACGGCATGGACGACGGGAGCGACCTGGACCGCTCAATCGGGCAGCTCACCGGTCAGTCGCTGCGGGAGGAGTTCGAGTCCGTCTCCTTCGGGACCCACGGGATGTCCGGTTTCGAGAAGATGTCGCTCGTCAACATGGTCTCATCCGGCCGATCCCTCGGTTCCCTCCTCACCGCGTCGGGCACTGGCCTCACGGTCGGGATCGTGGCTCCGCCCATCGGCTTGGCCATCGGGTTCGCCCTCGGCGGAGTCCTTGCCTTTCAGGCCTTCAGGTCGAGAAGCCGTCAGACCTTCGCCAACGAGTTCAAGACCTGGATGCGGGACCAGCTGGCTCAGGCTCAACTGATGATCAACAACTCTTTCGCCCGCGGAAGCATCGATCTCCAATCGCAGATCCGAGCCAGGATCCGGGGTGCCCTCGCCGATCGCGAGAAGGAGATCAACGAGTCCCTCGCCGCCACCAAGGTGACGATGGCCGCCGAAGCCGGTCGACGCCAGCAGACGCAACAGACGTTGGCACAGTCGCTGCAAGAGGTCCTCTCCCTCAAGAAGGAGGGAACGGTGCTTCTGTCCCGGTTGGCTGGCTCCGTTGCCCCTTCACCGCCGCCGGGACCTCCTGTCCCAGAGGAAGCCACACCATGACGGACTGGCAGCTCGGCATCGACTTCGGTACCAGCTACACCGTTGCGGCCATGGCCCAAGATGGCTCGGTGGCGGTGGTCGACATCGAGTCGAACGGCCGGTCCCGGATACCGTCGTCGGTGTTTCTTACCCAGGACGGGGAGATCCTCGTTGGTACCGCGGCCCAGCACCAAGCCGTCTTCGATCCGGAGCGATATGAGCCGACGCCGAAGCGCTCCCTCGGAGAGGGCCAGCTGTTCCTCGGCGACGAGCTGGTGGCGGTCACCGATCTGGTCGCGGCGGTGCTCGGCCGGGTCTACGCCGAAGCCTGTCGGCAGCAGGGCGAGCGAGCGCCGTCAGCGGTACGTCTCACCCACCCCGCCGACTGGAGTGAGACCCGCCTCGCCGTGCTCCGAGAGGCGAGTGACAAGGCCCAGCTGGCCAAGGTCACACTCGTGGCCGAACCGGTCGCCGCCGCCGCCCGGATCGCGCTGGAGGTGACCGACCCCGGCCACTACATAGCGGTCTACGACTTCGGCGGCGGGACCTTCGATGCCGCCGTGCTGCTTCGCACGCCAGAGGGTTTTGACGTGAGCGGACCCCCCGCCGGGCGGGACCCCCTCGGCGGGGAGGACATCGACCAGACCATCATCGACTACCTGGGTCAGGTGCTCGCCGATGACAACCCGGACGCGTGGAGGGACCTCCGCAATCCCCCTGACGTGGCGTGGCGACGCAACGCGGCGGCGTTCTGGTCGGAGGTGCAGCGAGCCAAAGAAACCTTGAGTGAGGTCACGGTTTGCCAGTTGTGGGTCCCCGGAATGGAGCGAGACGTACAGCTCACCCGAGCCGAGCTCGAGAAGCTCATCGTTGGCAGTATCGACGCAACCGTTGACACCCTCGAAACCGCGTTGCGAGACGCCGACGTGGAGGCCAGCGGCCTCGCCGCCGTCTATCTGGTCGGAGGATCGAGCCGCATCCCCTTGGTGGCCGACACCCTGTGGCGCCGGTTGGGTGTGCGTCCGTCCGTTCAGGACAACCCGAAGTCGGTGGTAGCGACGGGAGCGGCGGCTTGGAGGTCGACACCTCGGCGGGCGACGACGACCAGCGGCGCGCCCCCCAGGTCCACGGCGGTCGGCATGCCGTTCCGCTCCTCCCTGGCGATGGGGCTGGCGGGCGACATCTGGCCAGCGGGTTGTGATTGCACGGCGCAGCTGACCGTCGACCACGTCGGCGCTCCCGCGTTGACCCTTCGGGCACGCAACGAACCGGCCAGGGTGGCGACCGGCGCCGCGCTGGCCCAAGAGGTTCTCGCCATGCGAGCACCCCGTACCCCTGGGTTTCGCGAGACACACGTAGGCCCGTCCGGCGTGCTGGGGCTGGACGGCGGGTTCGAGCGGCGGTTCCTCATGGAGATGGGTGGCCGGACCGTGACCATGTTCGAGCAGTACGCCGTGGCCGACGGGCGGGCGGTGGTGGTCGCCGCCCCCGAGGAGGCTCGCTCGCTTGTGCAGGGAATGGTCTTTGCCGGGCCTCGGCTGTCGGCGCTGGGCTGGTTCGAGTCGCGCCTTGCGCTTTCGCCTCCGTCGGACTGGTCGGTGACGGAGCAGATCAGCCTGATCCGTAGAGGAAGTGACCATTGCGTCTTCTGTAGCTGCCTCCGGTACCCGGGTGACGTCGACATGCGGCTATGGGGCCAGCAGCAGCTGGCCCCGCTGATGGGCTACCAAGGCGCCAGTCTGATCAGCCAGATCGGGGGCCGTATCCTGGGGACGGTTCACGGAGACATTCTGACCGTGGGTTGGAATGACCGGGGTCGCTACATGCTCACCAAGCTGGGGGTTGGCATCTCGGCGGGGATGGGGTTTTCGGTCACCATCTCCCTGCCTCACTCCGAACAAGGGCTGTTCCCCGAACTGGCCAGCCACGCCCAGCTCCACCCCGACTTCACCGGGTCGGCGCCCCCGCTACCACCGCGACCGTGATCACAGCGACGTCCCGTCGGGCAAAGGCGACCAATCGGGGACAACAACCGCGTATCTCCGACCGGTATCGAACTGGCGCTTGACGCCCACCTTCGCCTGAGCCAGGCTGGGATCCTCGCGGCTCCCGCTGCGGGAGGGGCAAGGGTCCGCGGTCCGTTCATCGCAGACCGGCAGGGGGGTCAGATGTCAACGGAGGATCCTGGATGGGGCGACTACACGCCCTTACCCGGCGGGCAGGTGCAACCGCGGCCCAACGTTGGCCCCACCGCCTCGCCAAGCGGATCTGGCGGTGGCGGTGGCGGGCGAGGTGGTGGGCGAGGCGATCCACGGCTGCTGATCGGGGGCGGCATAGCGGCGGCAGTCGTGGTGATCGCCGTCGTCATCGTCGCGGTGGTGAGCTCCGGCTCCGGGCGCTCGGCCACGTCGACGACGATCGCCGGGCCCCCGGTCGCGCCGAGTACCACCGTGGCGTCGGGCACGGGCAGCTTCACCGGTCTGTCGCTCAAAGCGCTCATGCCCGACCAGGCCGGCACCAGCCCCGCAGGCAACCTCGACCTCGGACAGTGCGTTACGGTGTCGCCCTATCCCGCCGGACTGACCGGAGTCAGCGACGCTCTCGACTGCTCGACCATACCCGGGTTGTCCAAGTGGGAGTTGTTCGGCTACAAGTTCGACGGAGCCAGCTCTTACAACACCAGCTTGGCCTCCTACAACAAGGACAAGGGCTTCGTCCCGAGCTCGGCAACCAACAGCTGCCCGCCCCCCGGTGGGAGCGGCGCCGGCCAAATCGGCTGGCACGACACCAACTATCCGCAGCAACCGAGTGGTCAGGTCATCGAATGCCTGAAGGTCAGCAGCCCGAACTCCCCGAGCCAGCCCACCTACATCTGGACCGCTCCGACCCAAGATGCCTTCTTCGAGATGATCGCCGCCACCAACGCCTCGTTCACCGACCTCGACAACTGGTGGACCAAGAACGGCGGAGTGGGTCACCCATGAGCGCCACCATGCGGGGGCGCGAGACCGGGCCGTGACCGAGCTCGAGGCACTGCTGCTGGAGGACGTGCGGCAGCTGCTGGATCGGTGGAGTGTCGAGTTCGCCGGACGGCCCGAGGCGGAACGTGAGCGGCTCCTGCTGCTGGCCCTTGAGCGGGAGCAGATCGTTGCGGTCGCTTACCGGGAACAGGCCGTAGCTGGGCGCGTCGCCGAACTGGCGGTCGACGACAAGGCGCGGGAGCTGATCCGCCAGACCCTGATCTGGGTCTGGAAAGACGAGCAACTCCATGAAGAGCTCATGCGGGGTCTGTTGCTTCAGGCAGACGGTCTGGCGTCATCGCTCGTCGTCTACGGTCGCCAGGTCCAAGGGGCGCTGTCGGGGTGGACGTCGGCGACTGCCAATCATCGCGAGCCGAGCGTCGCGCCGTTCCGGACAGGCGCCGCTACCGTTTTGGTCGCGGTGGGGCGTGCCCTCAACCGGATGCCGCCGGCGCTGGCCCGGGAACTTCGTTACCAGACGTTCCGACGCTACTGCGAGTTGAACGTCGCACTGGAGGCCAGCGCCGAGTTCGCCTACCGGCGGTTGGTGCAGCTGGCCAGCTCGGAAGAAGAACGGATCGCGTTCGAGAGAATCCGAGCTGACGAGGAGCGGCACACCGCCGCGTTCAGACTGCTGACCGAGGCCCTCACCGCCGACGACCGTCTGGTCCCGGGCCTCTCACCGGTTCGCCTGGCGCGACAGCTCTCGGAGATCAGTCCCTGGTTCGTGCCCGCCAAACAACGCGACGCGAAGACGTACCTAGCGGGTCGGCGTTCCTTCGGCTCCCGGGCGCCGGTCGTCATCCGCGGCGGCCAGGCGGACGAGGACAAGATCGCCACCTTGGAGGAATGCTTGGACGGCGCCGGACTGGACGCCCTGGCCTCCCGAGCTGGATCAGCGGCGATCAGGGCCTCTTTCATGCTCGGATACCACCGTGATGACCGCTCCAACATCAACGACCCGGAGTTGGTCGACGCCGTGGCCCGCTACCTGCGCCGGCACGGAGTGAGCGACGTCGCCGTGTTGGAAGCGCCGACGGTTTACGGTTCCTCGTTCGCCAACCGTTCGGTATCCGCCGTCGCTTCCTATTTCGGCTTTGCATCGTCGGCCTACCGCATCGTTGACATCAGCCAGGACCTGATCGACCGCCGGTTCGACCGCGGCTTCGTCCAGAAAGCGATCAGCGCGACCTGGCTGGAAAGCGATCTGCGGATCGTGATGCCGAAGCTGCGTACCGACCCCACCGAGTTCGCGCATCTGAGCCTCTCGACCCTGGAGGGCAGCACGGGTGCCATCGAGGACACCTTCTACGCCGGACGACAGGTGGATTTCCGATCGGCCACCATGATGCTGCTTGACGTGGCCGCACCGGATTTCGCGATCGTCGACGGGTGGGCCCCGGTGGCGGACGGTCCGTTCGGAGTGATGGGATGTCACCGACCGGCCGACATCCGGGTTGTCTATGCCGGTGCAGACGCCCTCTCCGTCGACGAGGCGGTGCTGGCCGACCTTGGTATCGCCGATGCCCGCCGGGCACCCATCGTCGCTCAGGCTTACCACTGGTTCGGCATCGAACCGGCGCCACGGTCGGTGAACGGCGCCAGGCCTGAGCTGCGGTCAGAGCTGCGGGGAGCGCACGGCTCTGCGCTGCTGCGGGCCCTGGGCACCCTTTCTTACCCTGTCTACATGTACCTCAGTCATCGAGGTGACCTGTTTGTTCCGGCTGTCGACACGGAGGCGTTCCCCCCGACGCAGGTGCCGAGTTTGGCCACCCGCGGGGTGCGCTGGTTGACCCAACGGGCGTTTGGGCTGCGCCCTCCGTTCGTGACGCCCTGATGGCTGGTTGGCGCGCTCAGGCGCGCGGCGTCGTCGACACGATCCGGGGCGGAAACGCCACGGCTCGAGCGCTGGCCATTGTCGACAGCCGCGCCTTGGTCCGGTCGTTGTTCCTCGCTTCCGCGATCCGGGTCGGCCTCTTCGAATGCCTGGGCCAGAACCCTACGTTCGCCGAGATCGCCGCCTGTATCGGCTGCACCCGGACCGAGCGGTTGCAGGCGTGGCTCGACGTCGGTCTCGAGCTTGGCGAGATCACCGATCATGGCGACCTCTTCGAGATCAAGGGGCGCCGGGCGCGGGCACTCGCATCGGGAGATGCCGTCTTGGAAGCCCACTATCGTTCCATGCTCGACTATCAATCGGGGCCCTACGCCGAGCTCGAAGACCTGCTCCGCTCAGATCCCGGTGACGGACGTACCGATATCGACCGGTACGCGGTCGAGATCGCCCAGGTGTCCCTGGCGGCTGCACCGTTCGTCTCCTCGTACCTGACCCGCTCCATAGGCGATCTGCGCCCCGCCCGGGTCCTCGACGTCGGCTGCGGGACTGGGGTCTATTGCAGAATCGCGGCGGGCACTGACCCGCAGGTCCGCGTCGAAGGCATCGACGTGGCGGAGGAGGTCATCGACGCTGCGCGCACGGCGGCTGCGTCGGCGGGCCTCGACGAGCGACGAATCCAGTTCCACGTCGGAGACATCCGCCATTGGACGCCCCCAACAGCGGAGCGCTACGACCTTGTGATGTTGCTCAACAGCGTCTACTACGTCCCGCGCCCGCAGCGAGTCCCGCTCTACCGGCGACTGAGCGAACTGTTGAGCGAGCATGGCCAGATCGTTGTCTCCTCCATGATGGCACCCGGATCCCCCGCCGCCGCCCACCTGCATTTCATGCTGGCATGCCAGGCTGGCGCGGCCGCTCTGCCCCGTCCCGGCGAAGTGGAGTCGGACCTCTCCGAGGCTGGCTTCGAGATCAACGAGAAACAAATACTCGTACCCACCGAACCTTTTATCGCAATTAGGGCAACTCGCCGCTAACACTTTCCCTTGACGGTCTGGCCGGGATACGCCACTGTCGATGGGGGGGACAGACCCACCGAGGGGAACAACAACGAGGGGCACTCATGTCAGACGTCGGATCGACCGGTGGCACAGGTACAGGCACAGGGGGCGGGGCGACCGGTGGTACCGGGGCGCAAACCGCGCCCGCGACCGGTGGCGCCACCGGCGTTCGTACCGAAACGTGGACCACTGGGGAGGTCGACGTCTGGACCACTGGGGGCGGGACCGGTCAGACCGCAGGGACGACAACCGGTGGTGGCACTGGCGGCACGGCCACCGGAGGAGGCACAACCACCACCGGCGGGGGCACCAGCACCGGGGGTTGACTCCTACCGGTCCCGGCCGCAACCGTGATCAAGGAGAACGTCCCGAAATGTCAACCGACGACCCGGGCTGGGGCGGCTACACACCGCGACCCGACGAGCAGACCCGACGCCAGAACGCCGCCCCTCCGCCGATCGGACCGAGCGGTCCCGGCCGCAAGGGGATAGATCCGCGAATCCTTGTCGGCGGCGGCGTGATCGCCGTCATTGCGGTCATTGCCGTCATCCTCATTCTGGTCACAAGCTCGGGCTCCAACTCAACGACAACGACGACCGCGGTTGCCCAAACCACGATCGCGCCGGCCAGCAGCGTGGCACCGAGCAGCACCCCGACGCCGACCACGGCCAGCGGGCCGCCGACGATCAGCAAATCCGCCTACATCACCCAAGCGGACAACATCTGCCTCGCCTTCCGCCCCAAGCTGCAGCAGGCGCAGGCAGCCGGCAACATCCAGGTGCTCACCCAGGTGGGCCAGGCCGAGGTCGATCAGCTGCGCAACCTTCCTGACCCGAACCAGGACGTGAACCTGATCCGCACCTTCATCAACGAGGCAACGCAGGCCGTCAACTTCTTGAACCAGTCCGACATCCCGGACTTCAACACCGCCGCCCTCGCCGACGACACGGCTGCCGGTCAGTTCGGCATGAAGGTCTGCAACTACGGGCACTGAGCCTCCGGGCTCCCGGCGGCGGGTGGATAGGGGGCTGGAGGCGGTCCGGCGCTGTTCGATCACGAGCAGGCGGCACCGGGCAGGTTCCCGGGGACCACAGCCACAGGCGCCAGCGCCGACCCGCCGGCTCAACCATCCCCGACGCCGGGAGGGCGCCCGCCAACGCCAGCCGGTAGCGCTGGTCCGAGCGACGGCATCTCAGCCGCCGGCTCACCGAGGTCGAGGGCGGTCACGGAAGTACCGGGCCAGGCGCCGGCCGTAGGCGCGATGCGCACTCGCTTCCCGTGGGAGGGGTCGGGGTGCCGGGCGATGTAGCCGGCCTGTTGGAGCCGATCGACCAAGGCGGTGACCGACGGTCAAACAAAGGTGGGCTTCCAATCTCATCGCCGCATCACCAGCACAAACCGACCTTCGTCGCTCATCAATGTCGCCCTGAGCGACCTCGTGTCCTGGGGGGCGGGCAAGGACTCCGTCGGCCGCGACAGCTCCCCCTCGACGGTGCGCTGGGCACCCTGCTGTCCTGGGTCACCGGGACCGACAAGCGATGAGGGTGAGCGTCGTCGTCGCCGCCGCCGCTGGCTCGGCCGGAGCGCCATGACGGCGCTGACGATTGTCAACCCTGACCCCGCTACTCAAGGGTCGACCTCATCGAACCGGCGTTGCTCGGCTCCATCCACCTGGCGGCCAGGGTCCGGCTCCGCCCGGCTCCGCCCCGCCCCACCCGGCCCCGCCCGGCCCCGTTCGTCCCCGCGGGCCCGGCTTGGACAACTCCACCCTGCTCGTCCCGACCGAAGGCGAGAGATCCGACTACGCCGCCTACCATGCTCGGTGGGACCACAGCCTTCCAAGCTTCCTGTGGCGCCAATTCACCAAGAAATACCTGGCCACCTCCATGAAAGCCAATCTCGACGCCAACCGCGTGGGCAGCATGCCGGCCTTGTACCGGCTCGCGTGAGCCCCCGTGCACGCCCGGGTCCAGCCGTGGCCTGGGTCGCCGGCTTCGTGGCCCTCGCCGTCGCCCTCGGCTACGCCGCGGTCAGCGCTTACTGGGCGGTCGGCGGAACCGAGCCGCTGGACACCGTCGG
>JALYVP010000264.1 GCA_030853185.1 Actinomycetota bacterium
CCCCCAACCGGCACCCTGACCCATCTGAACATCCGAGACAGCCTCAGAAACCAACACTCGCTACCGGTCGGTGGATCCAGGCTAAGTCTGCTTAGAGGAAGCGATCTGGCCGTGGGCTTCCACTAATGTGGTCGCGGTCGGCCCGTAGGGGCCGGGAACCGCTTCGACTAACAAGGGTAGGCCATGGCTGCACGGTCCAAGAAGCCGACACGAGACCGGAGCAGCGCCGTCGACGTCGACATGGTGATGGTCGGCTACGAGGCCTGGCTGGGCCGCCAACCCTTAGCCGCTCGGACCCGGGACGCATATGCCGCCCAGGTCCGTGCCTTCGTCGCCTGGCTGGCCGGTTCCGAACACGGCGGCGACGCTCTGGCCGAGGCCAACGTCCGGGACTGGGCGGTGCGCGACTACAAGCGTCACGTCAAGACGACCAAGCAGTGGGCGCCGACGTCGGTGAACCAGGCCCTGGCTGCGATCGACAACCTCTACCGCAGCCTCGGGGTCGGCCGGCCCGAGGTGGCCCGCGAGGAGCTGGCCCAGGTCGCCCCCCGGGCGCTGGCCGAGGCCGAGCAGCGGCGGTTCCTGCGAGCGGTGGAGGCCTGCCCCTCAGCCCGGGACCGGGCCATCGCCACGGTGTTCTTCTACACCGGGTTGCGCCTCTCCGAGCTCGCCGCCCTGGAAGTGGGCGACCTGTCGGTCTCAGCCCGCCGAGGCCGGGCCCGGGTGCGCTCGGGCAAGGGCGACGCCTATCGAGAGGTCCCCCTCAACAGCGTCTGTCGCGCCGGGCTCGACGAGTGGAGCAAGGCCAGGGCCGACCAGCTGGCCGAGGCCGTCGGCGCCTCGGCGGTCACCGAGGCTCTGTGGCTGTCGCGGGCCGGGAGCGCCATGACTGCCCGGGCAGTCGACCTGGTCATCCGCCGCCTGGCCAAAGACGCCAACCTGGTGCTGTCGGCCCACACACTCCGGCATACCGCGGTGACCAACCTGATCCGTTCGGGGGCTGATGTGGTGATGGTGGCCGAGATCGCCGGTCACCGCCGATTGGACACCACCCGCCGCTACAGCCTTCCTTCCGAAGCCGACAAGGACGCCGCTCTCGAAGCAGTCCTGGTCGACACCTGACCGGCCGGGGGACTGAGGGAGCGTGACTACCAGGGTCCTCTCCGATGCCGAGCTGGCCCAGCTTTCGACCTGGCCGCCCGAGGTAGCCCGCAGCGACCTTGCCGCCTACTTCACCCTGACCGTCGACGACCTTCGCTGGGTCCGCTCGTTCCGATCCCCACGGGCGGCCGCTGACCGGCTCGGCCTGGCCGTGCAGCTGTGCGCCCTGCGCTTCTTGGGCTTCGTCCCGGCTGACCTGGCCGCCACCCCCGTCGAGGTGGTCGAGCGTTTGGCCAGTCGGATCGGTGTTTCCCCTGCCGCGCTTGGCCGTTACGGACGGGAGATCAGCGGCCGGTCCCGGCGTGAGCACGTCGAGGTGGTGGTCGCCCGGGCGGGCTGGCGGGCCTGTGGGCGCGGCGAGTGGAAGGCGCTGGGCGACTGGCTGGTGACCCGAGCCTTGGAACATGACACCGCTTCGGTGCTGTTCGGTCAAGCCTTGGAGCGTCTCCGGGCCGAGCAGATCGTTCGTCCCGGCCTGGACCGGCTCACGCGAGCCGTCGCCGGGGCCAGGGTGACCGCCGGTGGGGAGGTCCACCGCCGACTCGGCCCGCTCCTCGACGTAGATCGTTGCGCTCAGCTCGACGCTCTGGTTGCCACCGATCGGGATCTTGGTGTGGCGCCGTTGGTGTGGTTGGAGGAAGGGGCGACCACACCATCGCCGGAGTCGGTCAAGGCCGAGGTGGCGAAGCTGGCCTACCTGCGCAGCATGGGCGCTGACCGGTTGGACCTGAGCGCTATCCCGCCCGAGCGGCTCCGTCAGCTCGCCACCGTGGCCCGGCGTTCCACTCCCAGCGCGCTGCGCCAGATGGCCCCCGAACGGCGCCATCCGATCCTGCTGGCTGCGCTGGGAGCGGCCCACACCGAGATCGTCGATGAGGTGGTGCGCCTTTTCGATCAGGCCCTGGCCGGGACCGACAGCCGGGCCCGGTTCAGGGTGGCCGAACGTCAAGCAGAGCTGGTCAAGGCTGACGTGGCCCGCCTGGTGCTCCTCGATGACATCCTCGGAGTGGTCCTCGACACTGACGCGACGCCGTGGCCGCCCGCCTGCCCGTCCTGCCGCTGACCGAGTTGCTCATCGAGGTCGACCGGGAAACCGGGTTCAGCGACCATCTGACCCACGCCGGCGGCGCCACCCCGCGCCTGCCCGCCGTCGAGCATCGCCGCAACCTCTACGCCGCCATCCTGGCCCAGGCGTGCAACTACGGGACCGCCCGCATGGCCGAGCTCACCGGTATCTCCGTGGATGCCTTGGACTGGACCACCCAGTGGTACCTGCGCGAAGACACCCTGCGGGCGGCCAACACCGCCATCGTCAACGCCCATCACCGCCATCCTCTCGCCGCCTTCTGGGGCGGAGGCACCCTGTCCTCATCCGACGGGCTGCGCCTCCCGATGCGGGGCCGGTCCCTCACCGCCAGAGCCCTATCCCGGTACTTCCTCGACGAGGGAGTGACCAGCTACACCCACGTGTCGGATCAGCACTCCACCTACGGCACCCAGATAATCGTCTCCACCGAACGAGACGCCACCTTCACCCTCGACGAGATCCTCGGCAACACCACCGAGTTGCCCATCGCCGAGCACACCACCGACAGCCACGGCCAGACCCTGGCCACCTTCGCCCTCTTCGACCTTGTTGGCCTGCGCCTGTCACCCCGGATCGCCAAGCTCACCGAGAAGCGCCTGTGGCGGCCTCACCCCGCCAGCCACTACCAGGCCTGGCCGAAGGCCGGCCCGCTCCTCGCCGACCACGCCCAGGTCGATCTCATCGCCGAGCACTGGGACGACCTGCTCCGCATCGGCGGGTCGCTCAAGCTCGGCCACGTCTCCGCCGCGCTGCTCATCGCTCGCGTCCAGGCTGGCTCCCGCCAGCACCCCCTGGCCAAGGCTCTCCTCGAGTACGGCAAGCTGCTACGCACCGTGCACGCCCTGCGCTGGTTCACCGACGAGGCCTTCCGTCGGCGCATCGGCCGCCAGCTCAACCGTGGCGAGGCGCTCAACGACCTGCGCCGGTTCATCTTCTTCGCCCATCGCGGCACCGTCCGCTACCCCCACCACGACGACCAGACCACCCAGGCCCACTGCCACACCCTCGTTGTGAATGCCTGCATCCTGTCGACCACCGGCTACCTGCAGGACGCCATCGACGCCCGCCGAGCGGAGGGACACCAGGTCAGCGACGTGGCCATCGCCCACCTCAGCCCTGCGCAGTTCGAGGCGATCAACCCCTACGGCACCCTCAGCTTCGACGTCGCCGCCGTCATGAAGCGTCCTCGGCGGCCGCTCCGTCGCGTCTAACCGCCGTTCTCTGGAAGCCTTGCCCGCCGTTTTGGCGCCGCTAACCAGGAGACCCCCATCGGGGGCATGGGAGCCATGACCGGCATGATGCTGGGCGAACAGACCCCAGGCGGGGCGGGCACCGGTCTCTACAGCATCTTGCTGTCAGCCATCATTGCGGTGTTCATCGGCGGGCTGATGATCGGGCGGACACCGGAATACCTGGGCAAGAAGATCCAGGGCAGGGAGGTGAAGCTGGCCAGCCTGGGGGTGCTCGTCATGCCGATGACCGCGTTGATCCTGGTCGGCATCGCCGTATCGGTCCATGCCGGCACGTCGGCGACGGCCAGCAACGGCCCTCACGGCTTCTCCGAGATCCTCTACGCCTTCACGTCGGAGTCCAACAACAACGGCTCGGCGTTCGCCGGGCTCAGTGTGAACACGCCCTTCTACAACAACCTGGGAACGGTCGGCATGCTGCTGGGACGCTTCGCCATCATCATCCCGGTACTGGCCCTGGCCGGCACCCTGGCTGCCAAGCAGCGGGTAGCGGAATCCATCGGAACGTTCCGCACCGCCAGCCCCCTCTTTGTCGGCTTGCTCCTCGGGGTCATCATCATCATCGGGGGCCTGACGTTCTTCCCCGCCGTGGCTCTCGGACCCCTTGCCGACCAGTTCAGCCACGGAGGCCTCTTCTGATGGAGACCATGACCCAACCTGGCCCGGGGACGCCGAGCTCAGAACCGCCCGCCGGCCACCGGCCCGCCAACCGGGCCATCTTCGACTGGACGGTCGTAGCGCCGGCATAGAGGTCGTCATTGCTCAAACTCGACCCTCGGGTCCAGGTCCGCAACCCGGTGATGTTCGTGGTCCTGGTAGGGACGGTCATCACGGCCGTCGAAGCCATCAACAGCCCGAGCGTGTTCGCCTGGTCGGTGACCGTGTGGCTGTTTCTGACGGTCATGTTCGCCAACTTCGCCGAGGCCATGGCCGAAGGCCGAGGCAAGGCCCAGGCGGCCACCCTGCGAAAGATGCGCGTCTTCGGTGATCCCTACCAACCGACGCCCGCCGTCTCGGCGCGGACGGCACCGAGGAGCCGGTCCCCGCCGCTCGCCTGGCCAGTGGTGACCGGGTGGTGTGCGCAGCGGGTGGCATCATCCCCTCTGATGGCGAGATCGTCGAGGGCGTGGCCTCGGTTGACGAATCGGCCATCACCGGCGAATCGGCTCCGGTCATCCGCGAGGCCGGCGGTGACCGCTCGGCGGTCACCGGCGGGACCCGGGTCCTGTCAGACCGGATCATCGTCGAGATCACCGCCGAGGCCGGTGCGACCTTCCTGGACCGGATGGTTGCTCTGGTTGAGGGCGCCAATCGGCAGAAGACCCCCAACGAGATCGCCCTGACCATCCTGCTGGCCGCCCTGACCATCGTGTTCCTGCCGGTCGTCGTCGTCCTGCGC
>JALYVP010000265.1 GCA_030853185.1 Actinomycetota bacterium
CCATGCGCTCCAAGGCCAAGATGGTCTCCTACGGCCTGGCCTACGGCATGGAGGCGTACGGGCTGGCCCAGCGCCTGGCCATACCGGTGGTCGAGGCGGACGAGATCCTGCGGGCCTACTTCGAGGGGTTCCCGAGCGTGCGGGCCTACATGGACCGGGTCATCGCC
This sequence comes from Actinomycetota bacterium, assembly GCA_030853185.1. Lineage (GTDB taxonomy): Bacteria > Actinomycetota > Acidimicrobiia > Acidimicrobiales > Palsa-688 > JALZAH01. Next base: position 168 of record JALYVP010000265.1, read on the forward strand.
GAGGCCCGGGACCGGGGGTACACCGAGACCCTCATGGGCCGTCGCCGGTTGATCCCCGAGCTGCAGTCCGGGCGCTACCAGGTGCGGGCCGCCGGGGAGCGCCAGGCCATGAACGCCGGGATCCAGGGCCTGGCCGCCGACATCTTCAAGGTGGCCCTGGTTCGCCTCGACGCCGCCCTGGCCGCCGAGGGCCTCACCAGCCGCCTCGTGCTGCAGGTCCACGACGAGGTCATCGTCGAGGTCCCCTCCGATGAGGAGGTGGCGGCGGAGAAGGCGGTGATCGACGCCATGACCGGAGCCGTCGAGCTGCGGGTGCCGCTCACCGTCAACGTGTCCTGGGGCGACACCTGGGCGGCGGCCAAGGGATAGAGGCTCAGGTGGGGCCCTTCCGGGGAGCGAACAGATGGTCGGCGAACAGATGGTCGGCGAACAGATGGTCGGCGAACAGATGCAGGATTTCTCCATGGCGGCCCGGGCCGTGCTCGGGATCATCCAGGACCGCCTCGACTTCGAGATGTCCTGGGTGTCGCGCCGCCAGGGGGACCGGTACGTGATCCTGGACTGCCTGGGGGCGAACGCGTGGTGCAGGCGGGCGACGTGATGCCGTGGTCGGAGACGATCTGCTCGCGGATGATGGCCGGAGAGGGCCCGCGCATGGCGCCCAGCCTCGACGCCGTGCCCGCCTACGCGGCCCGGCGCGATCGGCACGGTCTCCCCCGTCGGGCCGCCATGAGCGTGCCCATCTTCGACCCCCATGGCAGGCTGTTCGGCACCTTGTGTGGCGCCAGCGCCGGGGAGAAGCCGACATCGATCCTGGTCGAGGAGCCGACCGTTCGCCTCTGGGCGGACCTGCTCGGGTTGATCCTGGCCAAGGAGCTCGCCGTCGACCAGCAGGCCTACCGGGTGGCCCGCGCCGAGCGGGCGGCGGAGACCGATCCGCTCACCGGTCTGGGCAGCCGCCGGCTGTGGGACCGACTGCTCGGCATCGAGGACGAGGAGACCCTGGTCGTCCTCCAGAGCCTGGGCGTGGGTTACGGGCAGGGGTATTACCTGGGACGCCCTGCGCCACTGGCCTCCTGAGCTACGAGGCTGCGTCAACGAAGACGTTGCACGGACTCGGTCATCACGTTGCCGATCCCGTGGTCGGAGGGCGGTGACAAGACAGACACGTACGTGACGTGGTTGTTGTTGCCGTTGGTTGTCAGCGTGCCGGTGGTGATCACGTTCAAGGTGTTGCTCGAGCCGGCGATCGTGAGCGCCTGCGCTCCGCCCATGGTGAGGGTGCTGGCGTCGGCGACAACGGTGATGTGGCCGCAGATGCCCCCGATGGTGATGGTGTCGGCCGACCCCTCAATCGTCAGATCGACGCCTGCGCAGGTCAGCGTGACCGCCTGGCCGACGCCGGTGTAGGAGTAGGCCAAGGATCCTGGATCCCGGGTAACCCCCGGGCCGGTCGGCGGGTTGTACAGATCGGACGGGGAGATGCTGCGGCCCGACGCCTCCTTCGAAGGTGCAGAGCCGCGGGGGGCCACGGTGGGTGCCGGCAGCACCAGACGGGCGACAAGGACACACCCAACGACGATCATGACCATGAAACCGATGGTCAGCGGAAGGGCTCGTCGTTTGGGGATGAGCGGGCGACCCGTGGGATTGGGCGTCCACGGCCCTGGTCCCGGTGTCAACCATGGATCGTCGTTGTTCTCTGCCCACGGATGCCGCTTGGCCCCCTCGCTTCGCCTCACAGCCATCATCCTCCGCCATCACCGGCTCCGCCCTGGCCCGACGTTAGCGTCTGGGTCGCGACGGCGAGGACGATCGGATCCGCCCCCAACCGACCGGTAGGGTCGGAGCGGTGGTGAGTGTTCCAGCGCGCCGAGCCCGTACCGGCCGGGAGTTCGAGCCCCTCGCTGCGCACGCGGGTCCGGCGTACCTTCGCTACTCGTTCACCAAGGGCACCGATCAGGAGGTCAGCTTCCTCGCCGGCCTCCTCGACGCTGACCCGGCGGCTCCGGTGGTGGACGTCGGTTGCGGCCCGGGACGCCATGCCCGGGCGCTCGGATCATTCGGCTGGACGGTGACAGGCGTCGACATCTCCCTCACCTTCCTGCGCGCCGCCGGGCCGGGGCGTTGGGTGCGGGGCGACACCCGGGACCTGCCGATCGCCTCGGGGACGGCCGCCGTCGTCCTGTGTCTGTGTCAAGGCGGCTTCGGCCTGCTCGGCGGCGACGACGAGGGGCGGGCCGTGGCCGAGATGGCCAGGATCCTCCGACCCGGTGGCCGCCTGGTGCTCTCCGCCTTCTCCGCCTACTTCGCAGTGCGCTTCTTGGAGGAGACCGACGCCTTCGATGCCGCCACCGGCGTCAACCATGAGACCGCCTCGGTCCGCAACCCGGAGGGGGATGAGCGTTCCTTCGATCTGTGGACCACCTGCTTCACGCCCCGCGAGCTCCGGGCCCTGATGACCGCCGCCAAGTTGGTCACCGAGGAGATCTTCTCGGTGACGCCCGGCGACTACGCGGCCCGGCCCCCTGACCTGGACCACCCGGAGTGGCTGGTGGTGGCGTCGAAACCGGTGGAGCCGGCCGGAAGGATCGCGCTCCCGTCGGTGTAGGATTGGCCCCTTGGGCGAGCCACGCCCGTGTCCGGAAAGAAAAGGCCTCCTCACTTCATGACCGACTCGCCGACGACCACGCTCATTGTTCCTGACCCCGACGGTCGGGAGTCCCGCATGGGAACCTTCGATGAAAGCGGCGCCTACACTCCCCGCCAGATCGTCGCCGACGATCTGGACGGCACCAGCCTCGAAGATGCCATCGCCGGGACCATCGTCGAGTTCGACGACGGCGACATCGTCGCCGGGACCGTGGTCAAGGTGGACAAGGACGAGGTGCTCCTCGACATCGGATTCAAGTCCGAGGGAGTCATTCCCGCCCGGGAGCTCTCGATCCGCCACGACGTCGATCCTTCCGAGATCGTCACGGTCGGGGATGCCATCGAAGCTCTCGTCCTCCAGAAGGAGGACAAGGAGGGCCGGCTGATCCTCTCCAAGAAGCGGGCCCAGTACGAGCGGGCGTGGGGCACGATCGAGGAGATCAAGGAGCGCGACGGTGTGGTCTCCGGCCCGGTCATCGAGATGGTCAAGGGTGGTCTGATCCTCGACATCGGCCTCCGCGGCTTCCTGCCTGCCTCCCTCGTCGAGCTCCGCCGGGTCCGGGACCTGCAGCCCTATGTGGGCCGGAACCTCGAAGCCAAGATCATCGAGCTGGACAAGAACCGCAACAACGTGGTCCTCTCCCGGCGGGCGTGGCTGGAGGAGACCCAGAAGGAGCAGCGCGACGAGTTCCTGGCCAACCTCAAGCCGGGCGAGGTGCGCCATGGCACGGTGTCGTCGGTCGTCAACTTCGGTGCGTTCGTCGACCTGGGAGGTATGGACGGCCTGATCCACGTGTCCGAGCTGTCGTGGAAGCACGTCGACCATCCCTCGTCGGTTGTCGCCGTCGGCGACGAGGTCGAGGTCCGGGTGCTCGACGTCGACCTGGACCGGGAGCGCATCAGCCTGTCCCTCAAGGCCACCCAGGCCGATCCCTGGCAGGAGTTCGCCAACGCCCACCGCGTCGGCGAGCTGGTCTACGGCCGGGTGACCAAGCTGGTCCCCTTCGGTGGGTTCGTCCAGGTGGGCGAGGGCATCGAGGGCCTGGTGCACATCTCCGAGATGGCCAGCCACCACGTTGACCTGCCCGAGCAGGTCGTCACCCCCGGCGAGGAGCTGTGGGTCAAGATCATCGACATCGATCTGCAGCGGCGCCGGATCAGCCTGTCGATCAAGCAGGCCGCCGAGGGCGGCGAGGTGGCAGCCGAGTACCGCGATGCGTTCGGCGAGCACGCTTACGACGACGCAGGCAACTACATCGGGGCCGCTTTCGGTGACTTCGAGCCCGAGTCCGAGGCCCAGCAGGCGTGGGCCGAGTACCTCGAGGGGAGCGGTGGCATGCCGGGCGGCGAAGGGGTCGACGACGCCGCGGCGCCGGCCGAGGGTGCGATCACGGTGGAGGGTGCGCTCGCTCCCGACGAGGGTGCGGCCGCCGAGGCCCCCGCGGCCGAGGCGGTTGTCGCCGAGCCCCCCCCGGTCGGGGAGGATCCGGCCGCGGAGTAAGCCAGGCCCAGCACCAGTTCATCCAGACCCAGATCGCCCAGGGCGTCCCTGCCCAGGCCAGCTCCCAGGCGTCCGGCTTCATCGTCCAGGCGCAGAACATCGGAGCCGAGGTACCCGTCGCCGGGCCGGTCTTATCCCTCGGGGCGTCGATCTGGGGCGATCAGCCACACCGGTGCCGAGCATGGTCGGCGGCACGGGCTGCGGCGGCTCCACCCAACGGCAGCGGGCCCGACCGTGTCCCAAGCCCAGATCGGACGGTCGACTCGGGTCGCGTCGGGCTACAAGACGAACTTCGAGCAGGCCTCATGGGTAGTGGACCGTCCGACGGTTGACGATCCGACGCCGGGCGTTGGCCCGTACCGGTAGGTGAGCTTGGATCGCCGACGCCTGTCCGGCTGTCATCACTCCTGGTTGTCAGAGTGACCATCGTGGCCGGTGCCTGTGGCGGCTCGAACGGGACCCGGCTCACCGACCGTCTGGTGGAGCGCTGGGTGACGGTGGTGGACCACTACGCCGGCGCCCAGAACGGGGCGCCCTGCTACCTCG
>JALYVP010000035.1 GCA_030853185.1 Actinomycetota bacterium
TCGCCTTGCCCGTCTGAGTGCCGACCTCGCGGCTGAACGAGCCGTCGTCGGAGCGACCGGAAGGGCTCATCGACCGGGCCTCTCACCGGTCGGAGGGCCGGTGACGGGCCGGCCCTCGAACTGTTCCCGCCGCCGATGGGCCCGCAGCCGGCGAAGCCGGTGAACGACGAGGGGCTGGTAGGCGGCCGCTTCTGGGGTGTCGACAAGCCCGCCCAGGATGCGGTAGTACCGCGTCGGAGACAACACCAGCTTGGCGCGGATAGCGTCCTTCTTGGAACTCGGCTCAGCCCACCACGATCCCTCGAAATCGAGGATCGCCCGGTCGCGGTCGGAGAGTTCCATCCGTGTGAGCCTGCCATCCCCACCCCTCGGTAGCAAGCATCCTCCCTTTCCCACGTGTTGTCGCCGCGTTCACGCAGCCGGCCGGTGTGCCGCCGCCGTTCAGGGGCTGCTCGCGGGGTGTTGGGCACTGACCCGGCGGGCGAGGTTGACGGCGTGGTCACCGAGTCGCTCGTAGAAGCGGGCGAGGAGGGTGACCTGGGCGGCGGTCCCCGTGGTCATGGTGCCGTTGGCGACCTCGGCGGTGAGTCGCCGGTGCAGGATGTCCATCTCCTCGTCGGCCTCGTCGAGGGCGATGCTCTGATGGGTTCGGTCCCGATAGGCGTCCGCCACCGTCTGCCACATGTCGACACCGACCTCGGTCATGCGTTGCACGATCCCGCGGGACAGTGGTGTCATGTCTCCGCCGACCCCAGCCCGGGCCCGTTGGGCGACGTGTTCCGCCAGGTCGGCGCTGCGCTCCAGCTCCGGAAGGATGAGAAGGCCTCCGACCAGTCGCCGCAGGTCCTGCGGGCGGGCGGCTCCGGTGTCGATTCGTTCCCAGATCAACGCCTCGGTCCTCCCGACGAGCTCGTCGATGGTCGGGTCGCGGTCGATGACCATCTGGGCGACCTCGACGTCGCCGCCAAGCAGGGCGTGGGTGGCCCCCCCGAGCGCTTCGGAGACCAGCGCGAAGAGGTGGATGACGGCCTGGTCGACGGACTGGTCGGCGTCGGGGTCGGGGTCGGGGGCCATCTGTAGCGACCGTACCGCAGGGTGCCCCGGAACATTCGCCCTCCGTTCACTTCTCGTTCACCGAAGAACTCCCGAGGACCGTCCCCCGTTCACCAGACTGGCCTTGTGCCTCAAGCCAGCCGCGCGCCCACCTCCACGGTCAACGGAAACGGTGGGCGCCCACCGGGCGGGGTCATCCTGGCACTCGACACGGCCCCCCTGACCCGCTTTCACTACCGGGCCGCTTTGACGGCCGGCGTCGGATTCTTCACCGATGCCTACGACCTGTTCGTCGTCGGCGCCGTGTTGGTCATCCTCAAGACCCAATGGCACCTGACCGCTTCGGAGGCCAGCCTGGCCAGCGCCGCCGCCCTCGGCGCCGCGTTCGTCGGGGCGGTCGTGTTCGGGCGGATCGCCGACGTCTTCGGGCGCAGGCGGATCTACGGACTCGAGGCGGCCATCATGGTCGTCGGCGCCCTGGGATCGGCGTTCTCACCGACCTTCCTGTGGCTGATCGTCTTCCGGGTCATCGTCGGCATCGGCATCGGCGGCGACTATCCCGTTTCCGCGGTCATCATGAGCGAATACGCCAATGTCAAGGACCGGGGACGCCTCGTCGCCATGGTCTTCTCGATGCAGGCCGCCGGCCTGGTCATCGGGCCCCTGACCGGAATCATCCTCCTGGCCGTCGGCTTCTCCCACGACACCGTGTGGAGGATGTTGTTCGGTTTCGGGGCGATCCCCGCTGCGGCCGTCATCTACCTGCGCCGGACCCTGCCCGAGTCGCCCCGCTACCAATCGACGGTCCAAGGTCGCGACGAGGAGGCCGGCGAGCGCCTCGCCGCCTTCAGTGGCGGCGCCGTCCAAGCCGCGCCGGCCACCAAGGCAGCCCCGGCCCGGCGCGTCGGCGTGCGCCAGCTGTTCACCAACCGGAGTCTCCTGCTCACCCTGATCGGCACGGCAGGAACCTGGTTCATCTTCGATTACGCCTACTACGGCAACTCGATCTCGACGCCGGTCATCCTCCGCCAGCTCGCCCCCCACGCCAGCCTCATCGTCACCTTGGCACTCACCCTGGCCATCTTCGCCATCGCCGCCGTCCCCGGCTACATCCTGGCCGTGTTCACCATGGACCGCGTCGGTCACCGCCGCCTCCAGATCATCGGCTTCACCGTCATGGCTGCGTCCTTTGCCGCCATCGCCGCCGTACCCCAGATCTCCGCCGCCGTCGTCCCGTTCATGGTCGTCTACGGCATCAGCTACTTCTTCGCCGAGTTCGGTCCCAACACCACCACGTTCGTGCTGTCCGCCGAACTGTTCCCGACCAGCATCCGCACCACCGCTCACGGCATCTCATCGGGTGTGGCGAAGATCGGCGCCTTCATCGGCGTCTTCGTGTTCCCGATCCTCTCCAAGGCACTGGGGTTGCGAGGCACCCTCGCCCTGACCGCCGCCTTCTCCGTCGCCGGAGCCCTTCTCACCCTGGTGCTGCGAGAGCCGTCCCAACGCTCCCTCGACGACATGGAGCTGCTCGACGGGTCATCCGACGGCCACGGCGCTACCGGTCCGGCGGACCTTCGTCAACCCGAAGAAGCGCTCACCGCTTCGGCCTGATTCGGCCGTTGTAACGGGTGTGCTGAGCTGCGAGATGCAGGTGGCGGGAACGCACCGGAGCGACAGTTACTTGCTGTGGCAGCCGAGGCGTCGTCCCAGGACGACGGAGGGTTGCCTTTCTCGACGGCCAGCCGGTTCACGGTTTCCGCCACGGACTTTGGCCGGTGACGCAGCACCTCGCTCAGGTAGTGGTCAGCGGTCTCAGCACCCGGACGCCGTGGTCGGCCAGGAAGTCGGACCCTGACGCTACCTGGGCGCTGTAGGTCGATGGCTCGATGCCGGTGGCGGCGAAGAAGCGGCGTACGGCCTCTGACACGGAGCGGTCCGTCCCGGGCGTCCGTTGCCCCTCCCTGACGATCACCCTCTCCCACTCGTCGAAGCTCGTCGGTCCACACGAAGTCGATCAGCAGGTCTTCGGACCAGGCCAGCACGATGTCCATGACTCGGAAGGGGTGTCATTTTCAGAAGTCGACTGCACCGATGTCAGAAGGCGAGTGCACCGCGGTTCTCGAGGCCACCCGCATCTAACCCGGCCCACCGCAGCGGACCGAGCCAGCGCCGTAGACCTCCTCCCGATCGACGAGTAGACCGCCCGATCTATGGAGAGCAACCGGTGGCGACAACTGCTGGCGTTCACCGAACGCACGTTCGGCTAGCGTGACTTTCGGTTCAGCCTTCCGGCAAAGGCGAACGGTTTCAGCCCCTCGTCGTGGTTGGCTGGCTTGGAGCCTTGCCTTGTTCTAGCCGAGCCGGGCGAGCCGGGCGTGCTGGTCGTTCGCCGCTATCGGCGCCCTGATCCCGCCGACGTCCGATCCGGTCCGGGACCGGGGTCCGGGAGGTCTCCTCCTCGACGGGCTCCGTCTTGCGGAGCCCATCAACGAGGAGCGTGACCACCAGGCTGCGGTGGCTCGTTCGTATGCCCGAGCCGGGTGCGGGAAGCCGGGTGGTCATGACGCCGGCTGGCCCCTCACGCAGGGCGTTGGCCCATACGGCCGTCAGGATGACGCCGGCCAGGAACGGGGCGGGGTGGTCGTTACGCATCTCGCCCCGCCGCTGGGCCGTGTCGATCAGCTCCGCGAGGACCTCGGCGGGCGGGGGTACGCGTCGGAGGACGAGCACTTCGCTCAGCCGCTCGGGCCGCTCCGCCAAAGCACGAAACGTCTCTTGCCACAGGGAGAGCGCCGTGGGAGCTGCGCTGGCGGCCCGCCAGAAGGCCCCGACGATCACCTCGCCGGCGGGGCGACCGCGAGCGGCCCCCGCACGCCTGCGCGAAGACCTGGGCGACGGTCGCCGCCGCCTCCAACAGCACGTCCTCCTTGTTGGGGAAGTACCGGTAGAAGCTGCCCCAGGCCACGCCGGCCGCCGCCACAATGTCCTCCACCCGGGCCGCCTCGACACCGACCCGCCCCATCTCCGTCATCGCGGCCTCGACAAGTCGCCGCGGTCATCCGTGGCCGCGCTGCCCCAGCAGTGGTCACGGCTCGACTCGACCGGCCGGGCAGCTACACCTTCGACACCGCGGTGCAAACCGGCGTCTACCAGGCGTTGCAGACCGCGGTTAGGACTCTCGCCCCCGGCGATGTGATCGAAGAGGCGCGACGTTCCGGGCTCACTGGGCGCAGTGGGGGCGCCGCGTTCCTCACCGCCGAGAAGTGGGTCAGGCTCGGACCAGCCCGCCCGGCGTACGTTGTCGTCAACGGCGACGAGAGCGAGCCAGGAACCTTCAAGGACCACCTCCTACTCCAAGGTGACCCGCACCAGCTCATCGAGGGCGCCCTGATCTGCGCCTACGCGGTCGGCGCACAGACCGTGGTGATCTACATCCGAGGCGAGATCGCCCTGGCCATCGAGCGAGTGACCGTCGCCGTCGACGACGCCTACCGCCACGGCCGGACCGGAGCGAGCATTGTCGGGTCGGATTTCTCCTGCGACGTGATCGTCCACCCCGGCGCCGGCGCCTACGTGGTGGGAGAAGAGACCGCGCTACTGGAGAGCCTGGAAGGCAAGCGCGGCTTCCCGCGGATCAAACCGCCGTGGTACCCGGCGGCCGCCGGCTACCTGGGCGCCCCAACCATCGTCAACAATGTCGAGACGCTCTCCACCCTGCCCTGGATCATCACCCACGGCGGGGCGGCCTTTGCCGCTCTCGGCGCTGGCCGGTCCCTCGGTACCCGCCTGTTCAGCCTCAGCGGCGCCGTCCGTCGCCCCGGCGTCTACGAGGTCGAGCTCCACCACACGACCTTCCGCGACCTGATCTTCGATCCCTCGCTCGGCGGCGGTCTCCGACCCGGCCGCCGGCTGCGGGCCATCCTGCCCGGCGCCTCGTTCCCGTGGCTCAGCGCCCAACAGGTCGACCTCCCCCTCGACGTGGACGCCGTTGTCGCTCACCGATCCTCGCTCGGCTCGGGAATCATGATCGTCGACGACAGCGCCTGCCCTGTCCGCCTGGCCTGGCGTCTCGTGCGGTTCTTCCACCGCGAGTCGTGCGGTCAATGCACCCCGTGTCGGGAAGGAGCCGGATGGCTGAAGAAGGTCATGCGGCGCGTCGTGGACGGCCACGGCCAGCCCCGCGACCTCAACCTGCTCCGCGACGTAGGCGACAACATCTCCCCCGGCCCCTTCCCCCGCCCCCCATAGGAGATCAGCCGGCAATCCCCTTCCCGTACCGCCAGACCACGATCTGCCCCATCGGCCCATCCGCCGTTGCCCCCATCATGAGCAGCCTCCTTCTCTTCAGCGGCGACTACCACGCACACATCCACGACCACCGCTGTCGGCGCTCACACCTCCGGCTACCTGTTGGCCTTAAGCCGCTCAGCCCCCGCCAGACCGACCTTTTCGGTGGGAATCTGCCCCGCACCGACGTGCGCGCGCCCCGATCGAGGTCCGACGGAAGCGGCAGCAGTGACACCCCGAGCTGGGTCGGCGACGGAGGGGCAGTAGGATCTGCTCACGGCGACGACCGGTCGCCGAGCCGTGGAACATCCGTCCCAGCCGGGGTTCCATCAGCGAAGGGGATCTGCCCTCTCGGTCGTGGATGTCACAAGCCATCTTCCAACACCGCGTCGCTGGGGGACGAGGGTGTGCAAAGGAGGCTTGTTCATGACCAAGAACGCCAGCTTCAAAAAGGTCGTTCGGCGCCATGCCGGGGAGACCGGGCAGCGTTACACCGAAGCGTTGACGGATCTGGAGGGTCTCGGTGCGCGAATGGACCACGAGCCCGCAGCCGAGCGGCTTCTCGCCCACTTGCGAGAGCGCTACGGCATCGTCGCCGTTGCGGCGACGAAGCTCAGCGTGCACAAGACTTACGTCTTTCGCATCGACCGCAAGGACGGCGGCCCTTGGGTGGCGCGGGCGTTTCCGCCCGCTCGCCCGAGGGCGGGCGTTGAGGGCGACGCTGCGATCCTGCGATTCCTCGAGCTACAGGACTATCCGGCCGAGCGCGTGGCGGTCGATGATCCGGTATCCGACTTCGACGGCAGTGCGGTCCTCGTGACGCGATTCGTCGAAGGCGTCCAGCTTCCTGACGGCGCAGAGAAGTTTGCCATGATGGGTGACCTGCTCGGACGGCTGCACGCATTGCCCTATGACGATTCGGTCAGCCGCCCGGGCGGAGCGAGCGGCGAGGACCCAAGCCGTGAGGGCACGCCGCTTCAGGACCTGCTCGCCGCCCTTGCGTTCCTCGACGCTGTGGATACGAGGGTCGCGGCCGCCGAGCGCGAGCGATTCGAGCGGCTGAGAAAGAAGGTGCGCTTGGCTGACGACGGTGACGGTCTTCCCGAGGGGTTGCTCCACGGCAACCTGCTCCATGCCCCCGATCACGCCGTCCTGAGCGATAGGGGGCCGGTCGCGATCAACTGGAAGGCGTCGGGTCGCGGACCGCGGCTCGCCGACCTCGCCTACCTGCTCTGGGGCACGGGCTCGTGGAACCCACGTCGCCCTGATCAGGAGCGCATCGATGCTGCTGTCAACGCCTACCGCCGGCACATCGAGCCGACCGACAACGAGCTCGAGCGCCTGGAGGCGGTCATGTACATCCGGACGCTCTACCTCACCTGCTTCGGCTACCGACGCGCCGTAACCGACGGCGTGGCGTTCCGCGAATGGGGCTTCATCCGTCCATCCGACTACTACGGCTCGACCGCAGCCGCGGTCCGAGCGGCGTTCCGCCGGTAGGACGTCGGTGGGACGACGCAGCGACGACCGTACGTCCGCAGAGCGCCGGGACCCTCGTCCCGGCGCGCCCGTGACGATTCCGGAGCAGGTCTACGAGCGCGTTCGAGCGCTCTGCCTGGCGCTACCCGAGGTGACCGTGCGGGTCGACGAGCCACGGATCAGCGCGAGGTCGACAGCGTGGTCCTACGACATCCGCCGCAGGTCGTTCTGCCTGCTCGTGGACGTGACGGGCCGAAACGGCAAGCCTGCACCGCGGCTCGTGTTGCGCGTCGATCAAGGGGATCGTGAGGCGTTGGTCTCACTCGGGCACCCGTACTTCTGCCCGCAGGCCGGCCATCGCCATCGTGATCGCATCGGGGTGCGGTTCACCGACGAAACGGACTGGGAGGAGATCCGCGAGCTGGTAACCGAGAGCTACCGCCGCCTCGCGCCCAAGAAGCTCACCGCACTACTCGACTGAATAGCGAAGCCCGTCGAGAGCTTGCGGCCCATCTCTGACGTTGCCACGAAATCTCGGAAGCCTCGCCTGGGCCGCAGATCACGCTCAAGAATGCTGCTTTGCGCCGATGGCTTCTGTTCCCAGGCCGCCCGCAGATCGCGTGCGCGTGACCCCCACAGCGAGGCCGGCATGCTCAACTCGTCGAGGAGGGTCCGCTGGAGGCGGAACCAGACTCCGGCGTGGACGCTCCGTCGCGGCAGTTCGACGCGGCCGGTCGTAAGCGCCTCCTGGGTCCGGTGATCCATCGCTATCACCGCCTCGCTCGCGGTGCGTGACCGGACGTCCTCGCTCTGCCAAGCGGCCCGCATGCTGGGAGTGCCGATGTAGGGCTCCAGCACGCAGTCATGATCCACGAGAGCAGCAACGGCAGTCGCCACATCAGCAGCAGCCCCTGGCGGTCGGGATCGTCCAAGCAGACCGGGCACGCCCGCAGCATCGGTTTCGCGGACCGCCAGGCCAGCCACGGGCCGTTGGCCCGCCTCTTCCGCCGCTCCGGCGGGATCAGGACGGAGAACTGATGCACGTAGGTGTCAAGGCTGCCGGATCCGCCTCGAGGCTGTCGAGGAGCCAAGCCGTCGAGCCGGCCAGGCTCATCTGGCGGAGTCGGTTCAGGTCGACGCCGCTGCGCCCGGGCCACGGCGTCGAGGAGCTCAGCGGTTGGGGCGACGTCGAGGTCGTCGCCGTTGGCCACGTCGTAGCCCAGGTCGTGTTCCAACAGCTCGGGGAGGCGAGCCACCGTCTGCGCCCCCGCCTGGAGGTGCCCCAGGTCCAGGACTGGATAGTCGTCCACGTCCTCGATGTCATCGAAGGGCACCGGCCCCGGTTCGTCGTTCCCTCCACGATCTCGGAGGGGAACCGGCGGTGGAGCGGCCGGTCCCGCTCGTTCCGTGCCTTTGAGGTGCTGGCGGCGTTCACGGTCTCGTTGGCTCTTGCGGGTGGCCTTGCCGCCGGGTGGGTGATGTGGCGCATCTGGTCGATCATGGCGAACAGGGCCTGCTCGTCGACCTGGTCGCGTCCCTGCTGGCGCAGCCGGGCGAGGGTCTGTAGTTGTGGACGGTCCGGGCTCTGGGTGGACTCCGCGGCTAGTTGACCGACGAAGGATGATCGCGGGGGTTCACGGGAGCAGTCCTTCCTTTAGGCTGGATGGTGGGTCAGGACGGTTTATCGGTGACGGGGGTGTTCTGCCCGGCCGCGAGCCACCATTGCCCGTCGTGTTCGATCAGGGCGTACAGCGCCATCTCCGAGAAGCCTGCGGGGTTGTCGGGCGGCAAGGCCTGACGGCGGACGTGGGCGAGCGCTACGCCGGGTGCCGGGGCGAGTACCTGCACCACCTCGTAGCGCGACGGCGGGGCGGTTGCGGATGCCATGAGCGAACGATGGGCGGCGTTGAGATGCGCGAACCCGGCCAGCGTCTGGCCGTACGGGCTGCCCCACAACAGGTCGGTGGCGAAGTGGCGGTCGTAGAGGTCGGCGTCGGAGCTGTCCAGTCCGGCCTGCAGCTCCTCGACGAAACTGGTCACCGCGTCGCTGGCCTCCGCGACGTTGGAGCCGAGCGACGGTCGCTGTCCCTCGGTCGTTACCGGTGGCGCCTCGGTGGCGGTCTCACGGTTGCCGGTGACTTCGCCGTGACCGTCGATCGGGCCGCGCAGAGTTGCCAGGGCGTCGGCCCAGGCGATGACCTCGTCGAGCATCGCGGTCAAGGTCGGTCCGTGATGGGCGCCGGGGACCAGATCGCCGTCGGCGCCGAAGTCGGTGAACAGGGACAGCGCGACTTGGTGGCGGACGTCGGCGACTTGCAGTTCGGCCATGATCAGCCGGAGGTGTTCTACCGCCCGGGTCCCGCCGGTGGCGCCATAGCTGACGAACCCCGCGGCCTTGTTGTTCCACTCGGCGTAGAGGAAGTCGATGGCGTTCTTCAGCACACCCGAGGTGGAGTGGTTGTATTCGGGGGTAACGAAGATGTAGCCGTCGAACGAGGCGACCTTCGCCGCCCACTCCTTGGTGTGCGGGAGGCTGTAGTGCTGCGGGCCCATCCCCGCCCCGGCCGGTTCGTCGAGGTGCGGCAGGGGGTAGTCGGCCAGGTCGACGATCTCGAAGGTGGCGTCGTCGCGTATGACGGCCAGATCATGGACCCAGCGGGCCACGGCTTCGGCCCTGCGGCCGGGCCGGGTACTACCGACGATGATGGCAACCTTGGTCATGTATCTTAGGGTACACTCTAAGTTTAGGGTAAGGTGCATACATGTCTCGGGATGAGCCCGCCGGCCCCGCTGTTGGCCTGCGTGAGCGCAAGAAGCATCAGACCCGCCAGCTCATCGCAGAAACTGCGGCGACCCTTTTCGCGGAGCGGGGCTACGAGCATGTGGCCGTCGTCGACGTGGCGAAGGCCGCGGAGGTGTCCGAGCAGACTGTCTACAACTACTTCCCAACCAAGCAGCGCTTGGTCCTCGACCGAGAGCAGGAGTTCCTTGAAGCCTTCACGCAGCTCATCCGGGCCAGGCCGCATGGTTCCAGCCCGGCAGCGGCTCTCAGAAGCGCGGCGCTGGCGCGCCTCGATGAGATCGGCTCCACCCTGCCCGACCAGGCCCGAGGCGGCCTGGGCTATCTGGCCACGATCAGCCCCGAAGTCCGCCGTCTCAGCCTCGAGATGACCGACCGCCTGGCCGACGCCATGGGCGGCGTCATCGTCGAGCCTGCGGACCGACCCCCGACCCATGTCGCCAGGTTGCAAGGGACAGCCCTGGCGTCGGTGTTCCAGACGATCACTGACGAGGTTGGGCGCCGAGAAGTCGCCGGTCAGGACCATGCCGAGATCGCCGTCCAGCTCCGTCCGATCGTCGAAGACCTCTTCGACACGATCGATCGATGGCTCTCCGTTCACTGAGTGGTCAATTGCTGCTGACCCTTCCCCTTGCGGCGACGGCTACGAGGGAAGAGCGGCCGGGGCGGTCACGGCTGTTGGATGGACCGCGCCCGAACTTTCCTCCCGGTTACGCGCTGCGCCCTCACGGGTGCCCTGCCAAGAGCGGTCGGGTCGGCGAGAAGCCGAATGGCGCGGCTAGCGCCTATCGTTGCCCAGTGGCGCAGGAAGGCGAAGAGACAGCAGAGGACAACTCCCTCGGCCGGTTGCTTACCTTGTCGGACGGCGTTTTTGCCATCGCCATGACGCTGTTGGCCCTCGATCTGAAGGTCCCGGACCTCGGCAGCCACGTCAGCGATCCGCAATTGCTCCACGCCTTGGCCCACAACACGGCCAGCTACTGGTCCTATCTGCTGACCTTCTACATCATCGCGACCTACTGGGGACGCCATCGTCGCTTGATGCGATCGGTTGTCACCACGCACCCAACTCTGAGCCGGTACGATCTGGCCGACCACGCCGCCAACGCGCCCACGATCTACTCGCGCCAATGGCAGAGCCGGCTTACCCTCCCGGTGTTCCTGCTGTGCATCCCGGCCGGATATCTCTTCGGCCACAACGGCCCATACGTGCTCCTGCTGTTGGTTGTCCCGAGCCGGCTCGCCATGCTGAACAATGTGGCACATCATTACCAGTACCACCTCAACACGCTCCGGGGCCGGTTCAAAGCACGGTCGAGAAGGACCTGAGCTACTCGGTCACCGCCCACCCTCAACGGAACGGAAGCCATCGGCGGGGAGGTGGCCCGGGGCCCCGCACACGCCAGCCCCTGGCGGCAACCGGCTACCGATCCGCGTGCGGAACTTGAGGCATGGCGCTGAGCAGGTTGTGCGACGTTGACTGGCTGGATGGACAGGATCGCCGCCGTTGCCTTGGTCGACCGGTTGCACGGGGCGCAGAACCAGTTCCATGGAGGCGGCGAGGACGCCCCCCTCAGCGAGCTGCTCGCCGCTGACGTGACCTGGACGGTTCCGGGCGAGAACCGCATCGCCGGCGTCTACCACGGCCTCGACGAGGTGTTCGCCTACTTCCGGCGCCGCCGAGCCCTCGTCGGCGCCACCTTCCGGATGCACCGCAGGGACATCTTGGTCGGCGTTGGTGACCGCCTCGCCGCGCTCACCAACGGCACTGCCTCCATCGCTGGCCAGGACCGGGGGTGGTCTACCGTCGGCCTCTACGACGTCACTGCCCAGGGGCGGACCGCCCGGTGCTGGTTTCTTCCCCTCGACCCCGCGAGTTCGACACGATCTGGTCGGCGTGAGCGCCGCCGGCTATGAGAGCCTGGAGGCCATGAGCGCCCAACACCGCTACCGGGCCCGCTGCTCGTGGAGCGGGTCGACCGGCGAGGGCTACGAGCACTACAAGCGGGAGCACACCGCCAGCGCCCCGCCCGCAGACGACTCGCTGGTGCTCTCCGCCGACCAGACCTTCTTGGGCCGCCCCGATCACCTCAACCCCGAGCAGCTGGTGGTGCTGGCTGCGGCCTCCTGCCAGCTGCTGTCCTTCCTGGCCGTCGCCGCCCGGGCCCGGATCGACGTGGTCGCCTACGCCGACGACGCCGAGGGGATCATGCCCGGCGACGACCGCCCCGCCGGCCTGACCCGGATCGTGCTGCGCCCACGGATCGTCGTGGTAGCGGGCCCGACGGTGGAGAGGGTGCGTCATCTGGTCGAGGTGGCCCATCGGGAGTGCTACGTGGCCAACTCGCTGCGCACCCAGGTCGACGTAGAGCCGCGCATAGAGTTCTCGGACACAGTGCAGCCATGACCGATCGAGCCGCCCGGACTGAGACGCAGAGCTTCGAGGTCGACGGTCCCGTCACGGCTGTCGTTGCGGTCCTCGCCGACCCGACCCGCATCCCCCAGTGGGCGTCCGCCTTCGCCGACGAGGTCCGCGGTGACTATTCGTCGGGGTGGCAAGCCACCAAGGACGGCCGGGACTTCTCCCTCCGAGTCGCCATCAACAGCGACGCCGGCACCGTGGACTACCTGCGCCAGGTCGCCTCGGGCCGAGAGGGCGGCGCCTACCTCCGGGCCATCCCCCGACCCGGAGGCGGCAGCGTTATCACCATGACCCTGCCGCTGCTCCCCGACGTAGACCCGGCGGACACCGTCGCAGCACTGGCCCGGGAGCTGGCCACCCTGGCGTCCCTGACCCAGAGCGGCTGAGCGCCCCGGTAGCCGATCCGCCTACGGCACGGTCGTGTCATGCTCGTGGCCGTCCTTGCGGGGAGGCTTTCGAACCCCCGGGCTAACCGCAGGCTGGCGCTACTCGGCGGCAGATGACGCGCCGGGCGGTCCGGCACGCCCAGCCAGTCACCCCCGGTCCCGCCGCCCGTCGACTGGGCCAGTGAGAGGCTGGCGGGTGGTAGACGTCGGTGGATTCGCCGACCGTCGGCAACCTGGAGGCTGCATGCCACGCACAGATGTCACCGTCCGCACCAAGGATGGAGTTTGCCGCGCCACCCTGCACACCCCGCCGAGCAGCGACAAGACGATCCGCCGCTACGCCGAACTCGTCTCCGCCGGGCACGGCAACGAGCACGAACGACTTGCCCTCATGGAGGCCCACCGCACCGAGGTGACCGCCAAGCTCGCTGAGCTACAAGAAAACCTCAAGCTCATCGACCACAAGATCGACGTCTACCGAGGCCGGCTCGCCGCCGGGTGCGCCGACCAACTCTGGGCGCCCCACCGCCCAGCGAGTGCCCGCTGACCGGTCGTCTGCGGGACAGTCGGCCTGGCTGTTTGCAAACCATAGGGCGGCACAGCGTGGTGGAGCGCTGCGGATCGGGCCTCCAGACGCTTCGGATTCGTGTTCGCCCGCCCGGATCGGTCGTCATATGCTGGGTCCAGGGCGCGGGTCGCCGAATGATCGGATGTCGACCATTCGGGATGTCCGTGAACAGATCGGCCAGGCGCCCGGGAAAGTTGCCATGCGCCGGCGGGGTTGACGTTCTCTACGATCACGCTCGACGTATTCGGAAGGAGGCCTGGTGGGCCGCGAGGACAGAGTCGAGAGCCGGTTACGAACCGAGGCGGCGACAGCCGCCCCGCCGGCGGCGCAACACTGCCACGAGTCGACGCCACCCAGCCTCGCGGCGGTGGTCGCTGTCGCCTCGATCATCACGGTCGCGTTCTCGGGCAGCGTGCTCATCACGCCGCTGTACCAGCACAAGTTCGGGTTCTCCGAGATCACCCTGACGCTGATCTATGCCGTGTACGTGGTCGGCAACGTTGCGGCGCTGCTGCTGTTCGGGCAGATCTCCGACCAGGTCGGCCGCAAGCGCGTCGCGCTGGCGGGGCTGGGCGTGGCCGCCATCGGCGCCCTGCTGTTCCTGTTTGCTCAGAGCACGGCGCAGCTGTTTGTTGGGCGGCTGCTGATCGGGATCGCGGTCGGGATCGCGTCCGGCACGGCCACGGCATGGTTGGCCGAGCTGTATGGCCGCAGCCGGCGAGCCGCCGCGACCTTGACCGCCGCAACGGCGAACTTGTCCGGCATCGCCCTCGGGCCGCTGGCCGGCGGGGTGCTCGCGCAGTATGCGCCGTGGCCCCTCAGGCTGCCCTTCCTCGCCTACCTCGTCGTTTTGGCGGTGGTCGCCGTCGCCGTCGCGCGTACCGCGGAAACCCGTCCGCGGCGCATCGACCGGCCGCGTGAGCTGCGTGTGCACCCGCGCATCGGCGTCCCCCGCGACCGACTCGGCTCGTTCACCGCCCCCGCCCTCACCGGTTTTGTCACCTTCGCGTTGGGCGGTCTCTACTTCGCGCTCATCCCCAGCATCGTGATCACGGATCTGCACCAGACCAACATCGCGGTTGGTGGCCTGTTCGTCTTCGAGCTGGGCGTGATCGCTGCGGCCTTAATCGTCGCCGGCCGCGGGCTGCGGCCGGCCACGGCGATGACGACCGGGTTGCTTCTCCTGCTGCCGGCAGTCGCGCTGGTCGTGTCAGCCCAGGCAATGCGCTCCATGCTCCTGCTGGTGCTCGCCGCCGCGCTGGCCGGCGTCACGATGGCGTTCGGCTACCGCGGAAGCCTGGAGGTGGTCAACCAGATCGCCCCCGACGACCGTCGCGCCGAAGTCGTCTCCAGCTACTACATCGCCTGCTTCCTCGGCAACTCCGTACCGGTCATCGGCCTTGGCGTGCTCTCCACCCTGACCAACCCCTTGATGGCCAGCGTCGCCTTCGCCGGCACCCTCGCGGCCTTCTCCATCGCCGCGCTCGCCTGGCGGCAGCAACACCAGACAGGAACCTCGCATCACTGAACTTCCTCGTGCCCCGGCACACCTACAGCGGGACAGTGCCATTCACGCAACCCGCTGCACCAGTTACCGATCGGCGAACCGGCGGCAGGTATCAGGCCTGCCAACGGACCTCACCGCCGACCACGGTTGCGGTCTCGGTCATCCCGACCGCCCGGGCCACGCTCTGGGACGCCGCTTGATCGGGATGCACGTGAGCCCGAACGGCGACCACGCCTTGGTCGCGCAGCCAGGCCACCATCACCTGCCCGGCCTCGCGGGCGTAGCCGCGACTCTGGAAGGCCGAGGCGACCACCCAGGCCATCTCCTGCGTATGCTCAACGCGCAACGGCTCCAGATCAAGGCGCGGCCCAACCAGTCGCCGAGCTGCCAGCACTGAAGAGTCCGGGATCGCCACGGTATCCATCCTCCTCGCTGACGACCGGTGAAAGATCGCTCTACAGCGATCAGGTGTAGCTGACGAGGGACCGGGCACCTTGGATCCGGCGACGGTGGCCGAGGCACCAGTAGGCGGTGTGGTCACCCGTACGTTGAGCCGATGGAGTATCGCAACCTCGGTCACACCGGCATGTATGTCAGCCCGCTCTGCCTGGGCGCCATGATGTTCGGGGCGTGGGGCGAACGTGACCACGACGCGTCGGTCGCCATCATCCACGAGGCCCTCGACGCGGGCATCAACTTCGTCGACACCGCCGACATCTACTCCCAGGGCGAGTCGGAGACGATCGTCGGACAAGCGCTGCAGTGCCCGGGTTGAAGCCCGGTTCGACGGCGTTGAACAGTAGCCTCGGCGTCTCGCGAGCGAACGCGAGCACTGTGGCGAGGTTGCACTGCTTCGAGGTGGCGTAGGCTTCGTAGCCGGGATGGGTGGAGCCGCCGGGCTCCCATTCGCCTCGAGTGCTCGCCTGTGCCCGAGATGTAGCGCCCACCGCGGAAGCCGGCGGCGACCGCTGGCTTGCGCTCGGGGTCCTCGCCGCGGGAGCGGATGAACACGACGTTCGCACCATCACGGAGGTGCGGAATGAGCGCCTCGGTGAACGCGAACGGCCCGACGTGGTTCGTCGCGGAGGCAACATCCCACCGCCGCGCGGTCTTCGCAGGTTGAGCGGCATGACGCCGGCGATGTTCAGCACGCCGGGATTCGGAAGGTCCAGGGCGACGACCTCCTCGGCTGCGCGCCGCACGCTCGTGATATCGGAGAAGTCGCCCACGACTGAGACCGCGCGCCCGCCGGCTTGCGCCTGGATCTCCGCCCCAACTCCCCGAGCTTGCTCGGGTCGCGGCCCAGCACACCACGGTGCCGTGCCTGGGCGAGTTCCAGCGCAGTCCCACGGCCGATGCCGGACGTCGGTCCGGTGATGATCCAGGTCTTTTCAGGCGCCGGGGCGCCAAGCCGGCGTCAATGGCTCGGGTGATCAACTCCCGAGCAATCGCAGGTTGGTCGTAGGAAACCGACAAGTGAATTGACCGGATGATCGAGGCAAGGGTCCCGACCGATCGCGGCACAGAGTCGTCCAGGAGCGCGCTTCGCTCGATGCAGTCGTCGATGTCGCCGCCGGGGATGCTCCAAGGTCGGCATGCTGGGCGACATGTACCGATCAGCTGTTGGTCGAGGTGACGATTGAGCCTCGTCAGGCTAGGAGGCAGGGTCAAGTTTCGATCTCCTCATCGGCTTCACGCTGGTGACGAGCACCGCTCTTGGGCCCTGGGCCGGCCGTCGGACGAGCCGGTCCTTACGCGGGTGGCAGTCCCGCTATCTCGCGCAGCCAGAGTTGCATGTCGTAGGGGTCGAAACCGTTGCGAGCGGGCAGGAATGCGTGGTCCTGCGTCTGCCCTGGGCGGATGGACAGCATCAGCATCTGCCGCATTCCTGTCCGTTCTGTACTGTCCGGGCCGGTGCGCGGGCCGACCGCGACGCGTACCCAAAACTGAGGCGCCCCCGCGCATTCGGTCATTTCTCCGTCTCCGCGCGCTGCCCAACCTGCCTTCCATGCCATCCACGAAGTTGGCTGCGGCCGGCGTCAGCGCAGCTTCGTCCCACCCGCCGCGGTTGCGGTAGTCATAGATCGTGACATCTCGGATCTCCTGAAGCGGGATCGTGCGTCGCGAGACCGTGATGCTCGTGCGCTCGACGACGAACGGCCCTGAGAGAAGCGGCCGGATTGTCAGCAGTAGGAAGATGAGGGTCACGAG
>JALYVP010000003.1 GCA_030853185.1 Actinomycetota bacterium
GGTCGGGCCAACGGCTTCATGGACCCCAACAGCTCCACCCGGGTCATCGGGATCACATCGGGTAAGGGGGGCGTCGGCAAGTCGTCGGTCACCGTCAACCTGGCCATCTCCCTGGTCCAAGCCGGCTACGACGTGGGCGTCCTCGACGCCGACGTCTACGGGTTCTCGGTGCCGGCCATGCTCGGCATCGACGCCGACCCGTCGGTCCGCAACGAGAAGATGATCCCGCCTGTCGCCTACGGGGTGCGGTGCATGTCGATCGGCTTCTTCGTGGACGAAGACCAGCCGGTGATGTGGCGAGGTCCGATGCTCCACAAGGCGCTCGAGCAGTTCCTCGTCGACGTGGATTGGGGCGACCCGGACTTCCTCCTGGTTGACATGCCCCCCGGGACCGGCGACGTGGCCCTGTCGATGTCGCAGTACCTGCCGGCCTCGGAGGTCTACGTGGTGACAACCCCCCAGGCGGCCGCCAAGCGGGTGGCGCAGCGCACCGCCTACATGGCCCGGAAGATCAACCTGCCCCTGCGCGGGGTCATCGAGAACATGAGCTGGTTCACCGGCGACGACGGCAAACGGTACGAGCTGTTCGGCAGTGGCGCCGGCGAGCAATTGGCCGCCGAGCTGGGCGTCCCGCTGCTGGGCAAGGTGCCGCTCGAGAACCGCCTGCGAGAGGGCGGTGACACCGGCCGGCCGGTCACGGTGGCCGACAACGGGGGGGAGGCGTCCCAGGCGTTCGCTTCGATCGCCGGGGAGATCGTGGCCCGGGGCCGGGCCCGGATCTTCCGCCCGGAACTTACGATTCGCTGAACGCGCGCCCACTCGCCGTTCGCCACGTCGTACAACTGATCGGGTTGCAGCCGTTCGATACACCACCGCGCGCTCCGGAGGAAGGTGGCACCGGCGCGGCGAACGCTCCTTCCACGCCGTGGCCGAGGAAGGAGCCGCCGCCTGCCGGCTCGACGGAGTGGCAGGGCCGGCCCATCGGCCGGCGGGTGTTGCTCGGGATGCTCGGTCTGGGGGCGGTGGGGATCGTCGGGGGGAGCACGATCCAACGGGCCATCGGCTCGGTGCTGAACCCGATCCAGTCCGCCGATCCCACCGGGATCACCTCCCTGATCCCCGGCGGAGACGGCTTCCGGTTGTACACCGTGACGAGCGGGTTCCCGGTTGAGAGCCCGGCCGCTTACCGCCTGAGCATCGACGGGCTGGTTGACCATCCGATGACCCTGTCGTTCGCCGACCTCCAGGCCATGCCGCCCACGTCCCTGATCAAGGACTTCCAGTGCGTCACCGGGTGGAGGGTCCCCAAGGTCCACTGGACCGGCGTGGCGCTCTCGGCGTTGCTCGACCAGGCCGGGGTGCATGCAGGCGCTCAGGCCCTGCGCTTCGAGTCCTTCGACGGTGCCTACACAGAAAGCCTGACGATGGCCGAGGGCCGCCGGCCAGATGTCATCGTCGCCTACTCCATGCTCGGCGGCGCCGTCTCCACCGCCCACGGTGGGCCAGTCCGTCTCTATGTGGCACCTATGTACGGCTACAAGTCCTGCAAATGGCTGTCGCGGATCCAGGTGGTCGACAGGGTGGAGCCCGGATATTGGGAACAGGCCGGCAACTACGACGTGGAAGCGTGGGTGGGGAGGAGCAATGGTCGGGACGACGCAACCACCTAAGGTTCCGGCTGGTCGGGCCCTGCTGCGGTTCGACAAGGCCGAGAGGACGGTGCATTGGGTGAATGCCGCCCTGTTCGCGGTCTTGATCCTCACGGGCGCAGCCCTCTATCTCGAGCCGCTCAGCGCTCTGATCGGTCGCCGCCACCTCGTGGAGGAGATCCACGTCTACTGCGGTCTGACCCTGCCGGTGCCGATCGTCATCGCCCTGGCCGGACGGTGGGGGAGGGGTCTGCGGGCCGACTTCCGCCGGTTCAACCGGTGGAGCGCCGACGACCGGGCCTGGATGCGAGCCGTGGGCACGGGCCGGGAACGCCGCCTCGCCGCCCGCCGCCGGCTCCGCCTCGGCAAGTTCAACGCCGGCCAGAAGCTGAATGCGGTCTTCACCGGCGGAACCATCGTTGTCATGCTGGCCACCGGGGCGATCATGCGCTGGTATCACCCGTGGCCGCTGTCGTTCCGCACCGGGGCGACATTCGTGCACGATTGGCTGGCCTTGGCCGTCGTGATCGCCATCGCCGGGCACATCGGCTACGCCCTGCGAGACCCCGACACCATGCGGGCCATGCGCCACGGCTGGATCGGCCCGAAGTGGGCGGCGCGCCATGCCCCGGCGTGGCTGGCCGAGATGCAGGCCCTGGAGGCCGACGTCAGCTCGTCCTCACCACCGTCGGTGTCGTGACCGGTGTCGCGGACATCATCGGTCCCCATCTGCGGGTCCTGTTCTGCGGGATCAACCCTGGGCTGATGTCCGGCCAGCTGGGCCAGCACTTCGCCCGCCCTGGCAACCGGTTCTGGAAGCTGCTGGCTGCGTCGGGCCTCACCGATCGCCTCCTGGTACCCGCCGAGCAGGATCAGCTGCTCAGCTACGGACTGGGAATCACCAACATCGTGGAGGCGACGACGGCCTCCGCGGCCGAGTTGCCGGCCGCCGACCTGCGGGCCGGCGCTCCCCGGCTGGAGGCGAAGGCGGTAGCCCTGGCGCCTGCGTGCGTCGCCGTGCTGGGGATGCAGGCCTACCGGGTCGCCTTCCGCCGGCCGGGTGCCACCCTGGGGCGCCAGGTCGAGCCGCTCGGGGAGTCGATGCTTTGGCTGTTGCCCAACCCGAGCGGCCTACAGGCCCGGTACCAGATGGCGGAGATGACCGAGTTGTGGGCGGAGCTGGCGGCGGACACCCCGACGTCAGCGCGTTGAGCTCACCTCGAGGTCAGGGCCTCGTCGGCCACGCCCAGCGCCTCGCCGAGGGCGATGGCGGCCTCGTCGATCTCGTCGGCGGTCACCGAGAGCGGGGGAGCGAGGCGCAGCACGTTGCCCCGCACCCCTCCCTTGCCGATGAGCAGGCCCCGCGTCCTTGACTCCTCGAGCACCATGGCGGCGGCGGCCGGATTGGCTTCGGTGGTTCCCGGCCGCACCAGTTCGATGGCGACCATCAGCCCCTTGCCCCGGATCTCGCCGATCACCGCCATCTTCTCGCCGAGAGGGTCGAGTCGCTCACGTAGCCGGGCCCCCATGGTGGCGGCGTTGGCCTGCAGGTCGTTGTCGAGCAGGTAGGTGAGGTTGGCCAGGGCGCCGGCGGTGGCCAGAGGGTTGCCGCCGAAGGTGGAGATGGAGTTGGCCGGCACGTCGTCGACGAGGTCCCCCCGGCCGACGAGGCCGCCGAGGGCGAGGCCATTGCCCAAACCCTTGGCGAAGGTGATGAGGTCCGGCCGCACGCCGTGGGCCTGGTAGCCCCAGAAGTTGTCCCCCGTGCGGCCCCACCCGGTCTGGACCTCGTCAGACACGAACAGGATCCCGTACTCGTCACAGACCTCCTGCAGGGCGCCGAGCAGACCGTCGGGGGGCACCACGAATCCGGCCACCCCCTGGATGGGCTCGGCGATCAGGCAGGCCACATCCCCTGCCGTCGCCGTCTCGATCACCTCGCGCAGGTCGTCGACGCAAGCCGCGATGTAGCGGTCGTCGGGGAGGTCCTTGAACGGGCTGCGGTATCGATACCCTGCGTGCACGTAGCTGACGTTGACCGGCGTCAGGCTCGAAGCCGACCATGAGCGCATCCCGGTGATGCCAGCCGACGCGAACGACCGCCCGTGGTAGCTGTGGCGCAGGGCCAGCACCTGGTTCGACCGCCGGGCCGTGCACGTGAGCTGCACGGCCAGGTCGTTGGCCTCGCTGCCGGAGTTGACGAAGAACACCTTGGCGTCGGGGATCCCCGAGAGCTCCGCGATGCGTTCCGCCAGCTCGACCATCGGCCGGATCAGGTAGAGCGTGGAGCTGTGCAGGAGCTTTCCGGCCTGGGCGGTGACGGCTTCGATCACCTCGGGGATGGCGTGGCCGGTCATGGTCGTCAGAATGCCGCCGAAGAAGTCGAGGTAGGTGCGGCCCTCTCCGTCGACGACCCGCCGGCCCTGGCCGCTGACCAGCTCGATGGGTTCGTCGTAGTACAGCCCGATCCACGACGGCATGACCTGGCGGTGCCGGGCGGCCAGTTCGGTATGGGGCCCGGGTGGGGACGGTGCGTCGCTCATCACCCCAGTGTGGTCCCGGCGCCCCGGGCCGGCAACGAGGGGTTGCGACGCGGCGTCAAGCGCAACTCTGGCGCCGCCGGTAGGGTGACCCCAGACACACTCCCACAGACCCGAAGGGGAACCCAGCCATGCAGACCCGTGGCGCCGTCGTGCGCAAAGCTCCTGGCAAGTACGAGGTCGTCGACATCGAGGTCGACGATCCCCGGCAGGGGGAGGTCCAGGTGAAGATGGTCGCCTCCGGCCTTTGCCACTCCGACGATCACATCGCCACGGGCGACATCCCTGTCGCCACCTATCCGATGTGCGGCGGCCACGAGGGTGCGGGCATCGTCTCCAAAGTAGGGCCGGACACCCCAGGCTTCGCCGAGGGGGATCACGTCGTCTTCTCCTTCCTACCGGGCTGCGGGCGATGCCGCTGGTGCGTCACCGGCCAGTCCAACCTGTGCGACCTGGGCGCCACCCTGCTGGTCGGCTCCCGCTGGGAGGACCCGACCGACTTCCGCATGCACCTCGACGACGGCACGCCCGTCGGCCAGGCGCTCGGCATCAGTACCTTCGCCGAGGACACCACGGTCTCGGTCAACTCCGCCATCAAGGTCGACGACGACCTGCCCCTGAACCGGATCTGCCTGCTTGGTTGCGGGGTGGGCACCGGGTGGGGATCGGCGATCAACTCGGCCCAGGTCCACCCGGGCGACACGGTGATCATCATGGGCATCGGCGGCATCGGCATCAACGCCGTGCAGGGGGCAGCCGCCGCCGGCGCCGACAACGTCATCGCCGTCGACCCCGTCGAGTTCAAGCGGGAGAAGGCCAAGGAGTTCGGCGCCACTCACGTCTACTCCGACATCGCCGAGGCCGACGAGTTCGCCAAGAGCGTCACCAACGGCCAGGGGGCGGACAGCACCATCGTCACCATCGGCGTCGTCAAGGGCGAGCACGTCGGTCAAGCCTTCGCCGCCACCCGCAAGGCCGGGACCATCGTGGTCACCGGCCTCGGCGACATCACCGATGTGGGCATCCCGATCTCCCTCGGCGAGCTCACCCTGTTCCAGAAGCGCCTTCAGGGTTCGCTCTTCGGCGAGACCAACCCCAGGGCGGACATCCCCCGTCAGATCCAGATGTACCGCGACGGCAAGCTCAAGCTCGACGAGCTGGTCACCACCACCTACAGCCTCGACGACATCGCCCGGGGCTACGAGGACATGCATGCCGGCAAGAACATCCGGGGCCTCATCAGCTTCTGACCGGGGTCCGAACCGCGTGGTGAAAAAGCACCGTGGAGGGCTGGATCACCACCCGGTTCGGGCCGGCCCCGGTTCCTCCGGATGCCGGCGCCGGCGACACAGGCGGGTCGTCTTCTCATCGGCGAGGAGGGCGACGCTGACCCCGGCGCCGAGGGCGATCCCCAGGACCAGGCCGCCACTCAGGAAGCCGATGACGACGACAACGCCGGTGAGGCGCCCTTGATGAGAGGCGGCGGTAGGCCAGCCCTCACCGCCGGCGCTCAGCGGGCGGTCATCCTCAGATCGATCCCTCTGGGGAGACGGTCCCGGCGCCAGCCGAGGTGGTGGACGGCCGTCTCGAAGGCGAATCGGTCGGTCATGCCCCCGACGTAGGTCACCGCCGCCCGGGCCGCTTCGACGGGGTCGGCCCAGGGGGCCGGGACCCGCCTGGGATCCTCGGTGTACCACCCGACCAGGGCGCGCAGCACCGCCACCACGGCGTCCCCCTGGGCCAGGGACTCAGGCCGCGTGTAGATCCGCTCGTAGTTGAAGGCCCGCAGGGCGGCCAGGGCGGCGGCGGGGCCAGGGGCCATGCCGACGGTGCCGGTCCCGGCAACGGTCTCGACCAGGGAACCGACGAAAAAATCCAATTGCCGGGATCGAGTGGCACCGGCGATGTCGGTGACCTCATCGGGGAGGTCGGCGTAGGCCACGACGCCGGCGCTGATGGCGTCCTCGAGGTCGTGGGCGCTGTAGGCGCAGCGGTCCGCCCAGCTGACCACCGCTCCCTCGGGCGTCGCCGGGGTCGGTCGCGACCAGCTGTGGTTGCGGATCCCGTCAAGGGTCTCGGCGCACAGGTTGAGCGGGGCCAGGACCACATCGGCCCCCCAGACCGAGTGCTCGTAGCCGCCGCTGACCAGCGGATCGAAGGCGTCCTCGCTGGCGTGACCACCGGGACCGTGACCGCAGTCGTGACCGAGAGCCATGGCCTCGGTCAGGGCCACGTTCAGGCCGACGGCCCGGGCCACCGAGGTCGCCACCTGGGCCACCTCCAAGGCGTGGGTCAGGCGGGTCCGTTGGTGATCGGCGGGGAACACGAAGACCTGGGTCTTGCCGGCCAGGCGCCGGAAGGCGCTGGCGTGCAGGATCCGGTCCCGATCCCTCTCGAAACAGGTGCGCAGCGGGTCAGGCGCCTCAGGCCGGGCTCGCTGTCCGGCCCCGTTGGCCCGGGTGGCGCCAGTGGCCATCACCCGGTCCTCGGTCTCCTCCCGCCGGTTGCGATCAACAGGCCCGGCGGGGACGAGGGCAGCGGGGGGCGGGCCGCGGTGGGCGACCACCACCCCGCGGCGGCCTGCCGCGCCTCCCATGGTGGCGACCCATTCGGCCGCCCGGCGGCCCTTCGAGCCTGGCGTCAGGGGAGAGTCGGCCACGCCCCCACGCTAGGACCGCCGGAGGCGTCGTCGAGCCATGGCGGAGGCCTCGCCTCCAAACCGCTGCGGGCGCCTACGATGGATGAGCCGGGACCTCCGGCCGCTGCAGGCAGGCCCGGGTCGGGCCGACGATCGGAAGAGAGCGCGCGTGGACGTACGCATCGGGATCACCCAGACGCCCAAGGAGCTCGAGGTCGAGCTGGCCGACGACGCCGATGTGGCGAAGCTGACCGCGGAGATCGAGGAATCACTCGGTTCGGGCAGCGGGGTGCTGTGGTTGACCGACCGCAAGGGGCGCAGGGTGGCGGTTCCCGCCGCCAAGGTCGCCTATGTCGAGCTGGGCGCCGCCGACGACGCGCGCCGGGTTGGCTTCGGCTCCGCCGTCAGGTAACGGACCTTCTTTCTTGGTCGGCCTTCTCGATCGCAAGCTGGTCTTCGTCACCGGCAAAGGTGGGACGGGTAAGACGACGGTGGCGGCCGCCCTCGGCCTGCTGGCGGCCAGCCGGGGCAAGAAGACGCTCGTCTGCGAGGTCGACGCCAAGGGCAACCTGGCCGACTTCTACGAGACTGGTCCCACGTCGTTCGACGAGCGCGAGGTCTCGCCTGGGCTGTGGGCCATGTCGATGGACACCGAAGCATCGCTACGCCAGTACATGCAGCTGCAGCTGAAGCTGCCCTTTGTGGCCCGGGTGGGCCCCCTGGCCAAGATGTTCGACTTCGTCGGTTCCGCCTTCCCCGGCGTCCGCGAGATCGTGACCGTCGGCAAGTTCTGCTGGGAGGTGCGCGAGAACCACTACGACATCGTCATCGTCGACGCCGCCGCCAGCGGCCATGTCGTCAGCCAGTTGGCCGCACCCCAGGCCATCAACGGCCTGGTGCAGGTCGGCCTGGTCCGCCAGCAGACAGGGTGGATGCTCGACATCCTCGGCGACTCGGCCCAGACCGGGCTGGTCATCGTGACCACCCCAGCGGAGATGCCGGTCCAAGAGACGATCGAGCTTCGGGACCGGGTGGCCAAAGAGACCAACATCGACCTCGTGTCGATCATCGTCAACCGGGTCCTCCCCGAGCTGTTCGGTCGGGGGGAGGAGGAGGTCTTCGACCGCCTCGACGAGCCCGACGCCGAGAAGGCGCTGGCCGGCATCCTCGACGGACCGGTCCGCCCCCTGCTCGACGCCGCCCGGCTGACCGTCGCCTTGCGGCGCGGCCGGACCGAGCACCTCGAGCGCCTCCGGGGCGAACTGGGCGGGGACATCCCCCTGCTCTACGTTCCCTACCTGTTCTTCCGTTCCCACGGGCTCCGGGCCACCCGCCAGGTGGTCGACGCCCTCGCCGCGGAGCTGGGCCATTGACGGCCGCGTCCCTCGGCCGACAGCCCCGAACAGCCCGGCCATGACCATCGAGAGCCTGCTGGCATCCAAGGAGATCGTGGTGACGTGCGGCTCCGGCGGCGTGGGCAAGACCACGACCGCGGCGGCGACAGCGGCCATGGCCGCTGTCCGCCACGGCGGCAAGGTGCTCGTCGTCACCGTGGACCCGGCCCGTCGCCTGGCCAGCGCCCTCGGTCTCAAGGGCTTCGGCAACGAGGCCCGCCGGGTGCCCACCAGCGCCTTCAGCGACATCGGGGTCAAACCACGAGGCGAGATGTGGGCGGCCATGCTCGACACCAAGCAGAGCTGGGATGCGCTGGTCCGCCGGCACGCCCCGGACGAGACCACCAAACGACGCATCCTCGAGAACCCGCTCTATCAGAACATCTCCGGGCGGTTCGTCCAGAGCCATGACTACATCGCCATGGAACGGCTCTACGAGCTCCACTCCGAGGGCACCTACGACCTGATCGTGGTGGACACCCCGCCGACGCGCAACGCCGTGGACTTCATCGAGGCTCCCGAGCGGATGGCGGAGTTCTTCCAGTCCCGCCTCCTCAAGATGCTGATCGTCCCCTACCGCAGCCGCCTGGTCAACATGGCCTCCCGGCCCTTCTACCAGATCGCCGACCGGATCCTTGGGTCGCAGTTCCTGGCCGACATCGCCGAGTTCTTCATCCTGTTCCAGACCATGTACAGCGGCTTCGTGACTCGGGCCAACGCCGTCGAGCGGCTGCTGCACGACCGGCGGACCACGTTCATGGTCGTCAGCACCCTGGAGGCGGCGGCGTTCCGGGAGGCGGAGTTCTTCATCGATGTGCTGTCGGCCAAGAAGTTCCACCTCGGCGCTCTCGTGCTCAACAAGGTCCTTCCCGAGTACCTGCTCGACTCCGACTCCGACCAGCGGGCCGAGCAACTGGTGCTACGGGCCGGACCCATCGCGTCGGGAGCAGACAAGACGGCCGACGGCGCCAAGCTGGCCGAGCTGGTCGGCAGCGACCCAGACCAGGTAGAGCGGGTCCTGTCCGAGGTGGGCCACAACTTCGTGAACTTCTCCCTCGTTGCCCGGCGCGAAGCGGAACAGCGCAGCGAACTGGCCAAGGTCCCCGACGTGGTCGCCACCGCCCCCGAGCTCGAGGCCGACATCGCCGACCTCGGAGGTCTGCTACGCCTGGGCGAGAAGATCTGGAACTAAGTGGCGGCCGCTGGGACAGACATGGGGAGGGATGAACCGCTATGGCCGTGATCGGCGACCTCCTGGCCGAGCGCACCAACCTCAAAGGACCGGTCGTGGGTCACCTGCAGCGGCTGGTCAGCTCGTGGGGGACGCTGTCGGACCTGTGCTTCGCCGACCTGTTGCTGTTCGTCGCCGCCTCGGGGTCCAAGGACCGCTTCGTCGTCATCGGCCAGGTCCGACCCACCACCAGCCAGACCCTCCACCTCGAGGATCTCATCGGTGAGGTGATGGATTCCCAGCAGCGCCCGCTGGTGGCCCGCTCATGGCGGCTGGGCAGTGTCGTTGAGGGGGAGGTCTCCATCCCCAGCCGCAGCGAGCGGGGCCGCCTGGTGTGCATCCCCGTCCGCTGGCAGGGCGAGCTGGTGGCCATCATGACCCGGGAGTCGGCCCTGCTCGTGGGCCGCCGGCCCGGCGAGCTGGAACGGGTCTACGTCGAGGTCTTCGACCGCCTGGCCCGGATGATCTCCGCCGGCGAGTTTCCATTCCCCACCGACGACGAGGTGCCGGGCGGGTCCCCGCGGGTCGGCGATGGCGTGGTGGTGCTCGACTCCAGCGCCCGGGTCGACTACGCCTCGCCCAACGCCGTCAACGCCTTGCACCGGATGGGTCTGACCACCGGGACCGCCGGTATCCGCCTGGACGAGGCCGGCATCGACCAGTACGTGGTGGACCTGGCGTATCAGACCCACCTGCCGGCCACCCAAGAGGTGTCCCGAGGGCCTGACGTGGCCGTCGTCATCCGGTGCGTCCCGCTGCTCGACCACGGCGTCCTGACCGGGGCCGTGGTCCTGCTGCGCGACGTCACCGACCTTCGCCGCCTGGACCGCCTCCTGCTGTCCAAGGATGCCGCCATCCGCGAGGTCCACCACCGGGTCAAGAACAACCTGCAAACCATCTCGTCGCTGCTGCGCCTCCAGTCCCGCCGCCTCCCGCTGGGCGACGCCCGCCACGCCCTGGAGGAATCCGAGCGCCGGGTTCGTTCCATCGCCCTGGTGCACGAGATCCTCTCGCGTGACACCACCGACCAGGTCGACTTCAACGACATCCTGCCGTCCCTGGTCAGGATGGCCGAGGACCTCGGCCACCCCGACCGTCCCGTTCGCATCACCTACTCAGGTGAGGCCGGGCTCCTCCAGGCGGCGGTGGCCACCCCCCTGGCCGTGGTGCTCACCGAGCTGCTGCAGAACGCCGCCGAGCACGCCTTCCCCGATGAGGCGGTGCGCACCGGCCAGGAGGGTCAGCCGATCCACGTCGGCGTGGACCTGCGCCGCAGCCCCGACGAGCTGCTCGTGACCGTTCGCGACAACGGGATGGGGCTTCCCCCGGGCTTCTCCATCGACGACACCGCCAGTCTGGGTCTGTCGATCGTGCGAGGCCTGGTCGGTTCCCAGATGGGTGGCACCATCGCCATGCGCACCGATGGGGGCACGGTCGTCGAGCTGGTGGTGCCCATCGACCAATCCGCTGACGACCTGGAGAACCTGTGACCGCCGGGGGCCGGGTACTCCGGGTACGAGCTGGCCCGGGGTCCTCGGCGGGGCCGGGCCGGGTCCTATGGCCTGTCGGTGGCGGGGCCTAGCTGGCTTGTCGGTGGCGGGCCAGCCACGACTTGCGCAGGCGACGGCGCTCGTCTTCGGAGGTGCCCCCCCAGATGCCTGACTCCTGATTGGTCGCCAACGCGAACTCGAGACAGGCGGTCTGGGCGTCACAGTTGTCGCACACCGCCTTGGCGGAGTCGATTTGGTCGACGGCCGGCCCGGTCGTCCCGATGGGGAAGAACAGGTCGGGATCGGTGTCTCGACACGCTGCATTGTCGCGCCAGTCATCGACATCCCATTCGATGCTGCGGCTCCATGTCAAAGCCACCTACTGCCTCCTGCTGCATTGTGAAATCATTCACGTGCTTACCCGAGAAGAACACCAGGTCTCTGACGTGTGTCCACAGCGTAAATGCCCTGGTCGGCTAATGCAAGGGCCTGAGACCCGGGTCTCGGTCACATCCAGCTCGTCAAGGCCCACGGCCAGCACGTCACGTGACGGACAGTCACGGACCGTGGCGGGTGGCCCGACCCCGCTCGCCCCCCGCCCTGCCCCCGCTCAGGGGAGGACCAAGGCGAGAGCATCGGGCCGGCACCGCAAGGTGAGCTCGTCAGCCTCGCCCAGGTAGTCACCGTCCACCTGGTAGGGGACCGGCCGGTACCCCTTGACGACCACGGAGTCGAGGTCGGTGGCCACCGAGACGGCCCGGTGCCCGGCCAGGCCACCGCCGCGGACAACGGCCCGCAGGGCGAGAGGGAGAAGCCGGCCCAGCGCCAGCGACTTGAACGTGACCATGGCCAGTCCGGTGTCGAAGCCGGTGCCGGGGACCACGTCGAGCGGCCGGTCGCCGAGGTAGGTGTAGGGGTTGGACTTGAGGCAGATCCCGAAGGTGCCGTCCACGGGGTCGCCCCCCTCCGGGGTGGCGGAGAACGCCGGGTGCCGGTGGTCGTAGTGGTGCAGCCAGGTGGTGAACGACGCCCACACGAACAGGGCATGTCCGGCGTAGCGCTTGACCTCGGAGCGTCGCTCGACCTGGGCCACCACGGCGGCGTCGTAGCCGATCCCGACATGGAACAGGAAGTAGCGCCCGTTGACCTCGCCCAGGCTCACCCTCCGGATGGACTGGCGGTGGAGGGCGGTCAGCAGCTGGCCGGTGGCCTCCACCGGGTCGTTGGTCATGCCGATCGTCCGGGCGAACACGTTGGTGGAACCGCCCGGCAGCACCCCGAGAGCGGTGGAGGAACCGGCCAGCCCGTTGGCCGCCTCGTTGAGCGTCCCGTCGCCGCCCAGCACCACGACGACGTCGTCGCCTTTGGAGGCGGCGCCCTGGGCCAGGCGGATGGCGTGGCCGCGGCGGCTGGTCTCGGCCACCGTGACGTCGTGATCGGCGGCCAGTGCCTTTTGGATGACGACCCGCGCCCGGGCGGTGACCGACGACGCCGAGGCGTTCACGACCAGAAGGAGCCGCATGGTCGCTCGGAACCGCCGCTCAGGACGTGGAGTCGGCGGCGGCGCGCAGCTGGGCGACGCTGCGACCGAGCAGGCGCGACACGTGCATCTGCGAGATGCCGAGGCGGGTGGCGATCTCCGACTGGGTCAGGCCCTCGAAGAAGCGGAGATGCAGGATCGTCTGCTCCCGTTGCGGGAGCGTGCCGAGCAAAGGTGACAGGGTGGCCCGCTGCTCGGCACCGGCCAGCTCGGGGTCCTCGGATCCCAGTCGTGACATGAGCGTTTCACCTTCGCCATCCCCACCGGTGGGGGCGTCCAGGGAAGCGAACCGGTAGGCCTGGCCGGCCTCCAGTGCCTCCAGGACCTCTTCTTCTGAGACCTGGACCTCGGCCGCCAGCTCGGCGATGGTCGGCGACCGGCCCAGCTCCTGGCCCAGGGTGGCGACCACCTTGCCCAACCGCAGGTAGAGCTCTTGCATGCGTCGGGGGGCTCGAATGGCCCACCCCCGGTCCCGGAAGTGCCGCTTGAGCTCGCCGACGATGGTGTGGGTGGCGTAGGTGGAGAACTCGACCTCGCGGCCGGGGTCGAAGCGCCCCACCGCCTTGAGGAGTCCTAGTGACGCCACTTGAACCAGATCGTCGAGGGGTTCGCCGCGGTTGGCGAAGCGACGGGCGAGGTATTCGGCCAGGCCGAGGTGGGCGGCGACCAGCTCATCGCGGAGGGTGCTGTCCTGGGTCTCGGCGAACTCGCGGAACTTCTGCCGCAGCTCTTCGCGCTGGCCGGGCTCAAAGGTCATGCGCTCACCCGCGTCCAGACGATCACGGGGTCTCGCTCGCGCCGTTGAGCATGGCCCCGCGGGGGGATTGCGCCGTCTTGACCAGGCGGAAGCGGGGCCCGGTCGGACCGGCCTCCAGTTGATGCTCGTCGACCAGGGCGGAGAGCATGATCTCGGAGAGCTCGGAGAGGGTGACGGGGCTGGTGCCTTCACCGAAGTCGCCTTCGCCCTCGATGACCAGCCGCTCGGGGGACATGTCGTAGCGGATCTCGACCATGCCTGAACGACCCTCGGGACCGGTCAGGCCGTAGCACAGCTCGTCGATGGCCAGACGAAGATCCTCGACCTCGTCGAAGCTGAAGCCGAGCCGGCTGGCCAGCCCGGCGGCGGTGACGCGCGCCAGTCGAAGGAGCTCCGGCCTGGCGGGGACCACCAGTCGTACCTCGTCCTTGGATGCCACGTGCGGATCCGCTCCTTCGTCTGCGGCCCTGTTGCTGGGCTGGGCCCTGCTGCTCGGCCGGGCCCTGCTCGTGCGGCCCCGGTGCTCCATCGTCGATTCGGTGTCGGCCGACGGCTACCGCTCGGCTTTTCCAGAGAGGCAAACCTACCACCGATGTGGTGGTTTCCGTCTGAGCGCGACTGGTCGGACGGCGGAGTGGTGGCCGATGACCGTGGCGGGGAAGAATGACCGCCATGAACGTCGTCGTTTGCGTCAAGCAGATCCCCGATCCGGCCAATCCCGGCAAGCTGGGTCCCGATCACACCCTCGTCCGCGAAGGCAAGCTGATCCTCGATGATTCGGACTCCTACGGGGTGGAGATGGCCCTGCAACTGGCGGATGCGGCCGGCGGTGGCGACGTGACCCTGGTGTCGATGGCGCCCAACGGCGAGACCAGCGGTCTGCGCACGGCACTGGCGATGGGGGCGGCCAAGGCCATCTTGGTGAGCGACGAGGCCCTGGCCGGCTCCGACGCCCTGGGGACGGCCAAGGTGCTGGCCGCCGCCATCAAGCGGGCCGAGCCGGACCTGGTGATCGCCGCCACCGAGTCGACGGACGGCTATACGGGGACGACACCGGTGCAGGTCGCTGAGCTTCTCGGCTTGCCGTCGGTGAGCTTCTCCAAGAAGGTGGAGGTTTCCGACGGCACCGTGAAGGTGCAGCGTCAGACCGAGATGGGCTACGACCAGGTCGAGGTGCGCTTGCCGGCCCTGATCACGGTGACCGCCGGAGTGGTCGAGCCGCGATACCCGTCGTTCAAGGGGATCATGGCGGCCAAGGGAAAGCCGGTCGACACCCTCACGGTCGCCGATCTCGGTCTCGATGCGTCCGAGGTGGGCGCGGCGGGTGCTCGCCAGAAGATCACGTCGGTCACGCCTGCCGAGGAGCGCGAGGCCGGTGAGATCGTTGTCGACGAGGGTGACGCCCACGAGAAGATCGTCGCCTTCCTCGAACAGCTGAAGGTCATCTGAAGCCACCGAGAACCGGGCCCACCCCGGCCCCGCCCCGCAGGAACGAGCGCACCGAACCGGTAGGCGCGCGCTGAACAGCACAGGAAGGTCCGAGCCACATGGCCGTAGACAAGATCTGGGTGATCGTTGATCGCCAGGAGAACAACATCGCACCTCTCAGCCTCGAGCTGCTGACCAAGGCCCGCCAGCTGGCGGGGACCGTGGAGGGGATCACGTGGGGTGATGCTGATGCCATCGCCGGCTCCGCCGGCTCGTACGGCGCTACCACCCTCTACAACATCGGCGACCTCGGCGGCGGCCTGCCCGGCCCGGCGATGGCCGGGGCCATCGCCGCCCAGGTGGAGTCGGGCAACGGGCCAGACGCCATCCTGGCCCCCCACAACTACGACGGTCGCGACATCTCGGCCCGCCTGAGCGCCAAGATCGACCGGCCGGTGCTCACCAATGTGGTTGGGCTCTGCGATGACGGCGGCCTGGTGGCCCAGGCCAGCCTGTTCGGCGGAACCGAGATCGCCACGTCGAAGTTCACCGCTGAAGGCCCCGGGATCTTCGTCGTGAAGAGCAAGTCGTTCGCGGCCGAGCCCGGCGATGGCGGCCCGGCCACGGTGGCCGCCATGGACGTTCCTGATCTCGGGGCCACGTCCGGCGCCACGATCGTCAACCGCCATGTCGAGGAGAGCGAAGGCCCGAAGCTGGACGAGGCTCCGGTCGTTGTCTCCGGCGGTCGGGGCCTGGGCCAGGCCGACGAGTACGCGCTCATCGAACAGCTGGCCAAGCTGCTCAAGGGGGCGGCGGGCGCGTCCCGTGCCATCGTCGATGCCGGTTGGGTCCCCTACTCCCACCAGGTCGGTCAGACCGGCAAGACGGTCAAGCCGACCGTGTACATCGCCGCGGGCATCTCCGGTGCCACCCAGCACATGGTGGGCATGAAGGGATCGAAGAACATCGTGGCCATCAACAAGGATCAGGAGGCGCCCATCTTTGCCATCTCCGATCTGGGCATCGTGGGCGACGTCCACAAGGTCCTGCCCAAGCTCATCGAGGCCCTTCAGGCCCGGTCCTGATCCCGCGACCGTCCTGATCCTCCTCTCCGCCCGGGTTTGAGGGACGGCCGTGCGTGCTCCGTGGTCGTCGTCGCCGAATGAGGGCCCTGCTCACGGACCGTGGTCCAACTGGGCGGGAACGGTGACGTGCCGGCCCACCTCGGTCGAGTATCCGGTGACCACCGCCGACATGGCCCGGGTGGTGCGCACCGCCCGGCGCCGGGGCCAACGGGTCAAGGCGATCGGCTCGGGTCACTCGTTCTCGCCGATCGCCGCCACCGACGGCGTGCAGGTCCGCCTTGGTCGGCACCGGCGGGTGCTCGACATCGACCGGGAGAGGGCTACGGTCACCGTCGAAGCGGGGATCCATCTGCGCAGCCTGGCCGACACCTTGGCGGCGCGAGGCCTGGCCCTGACCAACCTCGGTGATGTCGCCGTGCAGAGCCTGGCGGGGGCCATCTCGACGGGGACCCACGGCACCGGGGCACGCTACGGCGGCCTCTCCACCCAGGTCCTCGGCTTGGAGATGGTGCTGGCCGACGGGTCCGTCGTGCAGTCGTCACCGACGGAAGAACAGGAGCTCTTCGATGCCGCCCGTCTGGGGTTGGGGGCGCTCGGGCTCATCTCGACGGTGACCCTGCAGTGTGTGCCGGCATTCGATCTCCACGCCGTCGAGGACCGGGTCGATCTGAATTCGGTGATGGCTTCCCTGGACGACGATGTCGCTGCGGTTGACCATTACGAGTGGTACTGGGTTCCTCACACCCGCCGAGTCAGGACCAAGGCCAATGACCGGACGGATCAGGCCCCTCGGGGACGGGGCAGGTTCGGGGAATGGTGGGATCGGATGGTGCTCGAGAATGTGGTGTTCGGCGCGCTCTGTCGCGTCGAGCGCCGCATCCCCGCTCTCACCCACCGTCTGGCCCCGATCGTGGCGTCGGGTGGCCGCAGCGAATGGGTCGAACGCAGTGACCGGGTCTTCACCAGTCCCCGCCGGGTGCACTTCGTCGAGATGGAGTACGCCCTGCCCCGGGCGCGCCTGCCGGAGGTGATCGACGCCCTCGTCGAGGCGGTCGAACATCTGAACATCGCCTTTCCTGTCGAGGTGCGGTTCGCCGCCGCCGACGACGTGCCGCTGTCCACCGCCTACGGGCGAGAAACGGCCTATGTCGCCGTGCACCAGTACCAGGGGATGGCCTACCGGGCGTGGTTCGACGCGGCCGAGGCCATCTTCACCGAGGCCGGCGGTCGTCCCCACTGGGGCAAGATGCACACCCGGGACGCGGTGGGGCTGGCCCCGATGTACCCGAAGTGGGAGGCGTTCGCGGCTGTCCGCCGGCGGGTCGACCCCGACGGGCTGTGGTCCAACGCCTACCTGGACCGCGTGCTTGGCCCCGCCGGCTAGAGACCACGGCCGGTAAGGGAACCGCAAAGTTTTTCGATGGCTGTGACCGCAGTGGCCACTGGCGGTGCCATCGTGGAGCGTGCGCGTGTTGCTGGTCGAAGACGATGCCGCTATCGCCGAGCCGTTGGTCGAGGGCCTGGCCCGGGAGGGGTTCGAGGTGACCTGGGTGGAGACGGGGGCGGCCGCCCTGGCTTCGCCGTTGCCCGACATCGTGCTGCTCGATCTCGGGTTGCCCGACATGGACGGCTTTGCCGTCTGCCATGAGCTCCGGCAGCGCTCATCGGTACCGATCGTGGCGGTCACCGCCCGGGGCGCCGAGGTCAACCGGGTGGTCGGGCTGGACCTGGGGGCCGACGACTACATCGTCAAACCGTTCGGCTTTCGCGAGCTGGCCGCCCGCATGCGGGCTGTGCTGCGCCGCACGATGCCGGCGGCGCCAGCCCCGGCCCCCGAAGCGGTACAGGTCCTCGACGGGCTGACCATCGACCGCAGAAGCCGCCGGGTCAGCATGGAGGGGACCGAGTGCGCTCTCACCCCGAAGGAGTTCGAGCTGCTGGCATTGCTCGCTCAGGATCCCGGTGCCGTGGTCACCCGCCAGGAGATCCTCGAGCAGGTCTGGGATCCGCACTGGTACGGGCCGACCAAGACCCTCGACGTCCACGTGGCATCTCTGCGTCGCAAGCTCGGCCATCCCGAGTGGGTGGAGACGGTGCGCCGGGTCGGTTTTCGCCTCGGTGTCGGTGCCGGCCCCGCGGAAGGGGCTCAGGCGTGACCCGGCGCCTCCTCCTGTCGTACCTGGCCCTGGCCGTCGCCATCCTCGTGGTCCTGGAGGTGCCTCTCGCCGTGCTCGGCGCCCGTCACGAACGGGACCTGGCGACCGGCCAGGGTCAGAAGATCGCCACCGGGTTGGCCATCGCCGCCGGCGAGGACTTCGAGAACCAGCACCAGGGCGACCTGGGCGCCCTGGCTCTGCACTACCGGCAGGCGACAGGAGGAGAGGTGGCGATCGCTGACGCGTCGGGGCATCAGATCGTCAGCTCCGACGCCGATCGCGACAACGACACCGAGGGTGCCGCCGCCCCGCTGGTTCGAACCGCCCTGGGCGGGGGGTTGGGCTCGGCCATCATCAGCGACGAAGGCGAGGCCTACGTCGTCGCGGCTGCGCCCATCGGCGGTCCGGGAAACAGAGACGGGGCGGTGGTGCTGTCGATCTCGGCCCAGGCCACCACCACCCGCGTGCATCTGTTGTGGGCGGCGCTGGGCGGATTCGCGATCCTCGTCCTTCTGGCCGCCCTGGTGGTCGGCCGCTGGATGACCAGCGCGTTGTCGCGGCCTCTGGAACGACTGGGCCGATCGGTCAGCGCCCTCGACGAGAGCAACCTCGAGGCGCGGGCCCAGGTCGACGACGGCCCCGCCGAGGTTCAGGCCCTGGCTCTTCAGTTCAACCAGATGGCCAACCGTCTGACGGAGCTGGTCAAGGCCCAGGGCCGGTTCGTGGCCGACGCGTCCCACCAGCTGCGTTCGCCGCTGACCGCCCTGCGCCTGCGGATCGAGAACCTTTCCGCCCAGGTGCCGGCCGCCGACGGCCGGGCGGTGTTCGCCATCGGGGGCGAAGTCCAGCGCCTGTCCCGGCTGGTCGACGGCTTGATCACGTTGGGCCACGCCGACGCTGTCTCTCCGGAGCGGTCCACCCTCGACGTCGACAACGTCATCGAGGAGCGATGCCGAGCCTGGGCCGCCCTGGCCCAGGAACGCCGGATCACCCTCGATCCGCCCCCGGCGGGTGCCGAGTCACGGTCGGCGGAGTTGGTGCCCGGCGACCTCGACCAGATCCTCGACAACCTCCTGGCCAACGCCCTCGACGTGAGTCCTCCCAACACCACCATCACCGTCCGTCTCGACGACCTCCGGGAGGGCGGGTTCGAGATCCACATCTCAGACGAGGGCCCGGGCATGACCGATGAGGAGCTGGGGCGGGCCTTCGACCGTTTCTGGCAGGGATCGTCGACGACCGGCTCCCAGGGCGGTTTGGGCCTGGCCATCGTCCGCCAGCTGAGCATCCGCAACGGCCTCCGCGTCCGCCTGGCGGCCGCCCCGGGTGGGGGGCTGGACGCGATGATCGGGGTGCGCCAGAGCCGGCGCCGGCGCCCGGGGCGCCAGCCCGTCCCGTCCTGAGACGCTCACCGGGGCCGGGACGTT
Organism: Actinomycetota bacterium; assembly: GCA_030853185.1. Lineage (GTDB taxonomy): Bacteria > Actinomycetota > Acidimicrobiia > Acidimicrobiales > Palsa-688 > JALZAH01. Next base: position 19,336 of record JALYVP010000003.1, read on the forward strand.
CTCCTGAGACCAGGAGCCCGCCCGACGGCTTGCCGGGCGCGTCGATCCGCCTCGGCCGGGAGGAGACACAGCCAGGAGCAGGGCCGTGGTGATGATGGCGATCGCCACGTGCTCGATCATCAACACCACGACGGGACCGGTCGGATCGTGGGAGAGGAAGCGCCCAACCCAGCGTGGCGCCGATCACGCCAATGACGGTCAGGGTGGCGTAGGTGCCGAAGTTGAACTTGTCGAACGACGACGGCGGATGGAGGATCGCCTTGCCGATGGCGACGAGGATCACATCGGCGATCAGGGAACCCACGATGGAGCAGATGCCGGCCAGGATGATCCGGGCGGCGGAGGGCAGGGGCCGGAGAGGCCTGAGGTCGAGCCGGGTCAGTTGCTGGGCTCGTTCACGCGTGAAGGGAATGTTGACGTTCATCCCTCTATGCTTCCCACGCGCCTGAAGGAGCCCCTGAGGCTCACTGTCGTGTAAACGTTCGTCCAACCTTCGGCGCAGATGTCACCAAGATGTGAGCACCGTTCGCTCTTTAACCGAAGCTTTGCCGGGGCCGACCCAAGCAGGTTCCCCACCGGCCCCAGACTGCAAGATCGTGACTGAAATCGCCTCTGACACCGTCGCCCGGCCGGGGCCGTCGCTTGGAACCGAGCCCCCCGGCGACGACCGTCCTCACCGACGCTTCCGGCGATGGCCGCGGCGACGCCTGTGGCTTCGGATCGCCCTGGCGGCCGGGCTCGTGGTGGTCCTCCTGGCCGGCACTGCCCTGATCGGGGCGGCCACCACCCCGGGCAACGAGTCCTACACTGCCAAACTGGCCGATTGGCTCCGCGCTCACCATGCCAGCGCGCTGGTCACCCCGATCGAGTCCTGGTACTACCAGTCGCAGGCCCCCACCAAGGGAGGGCGGCCGCGGGCGCTCAATCCGCTCCCTCCGACGCCCCCGACGACGCCCCCTGGCCCCCCTGCCCCCCCTGCCTCCCCTGGCCCGGTCGTCGCCCCGATGCCCGAGGCCGTCGCACCCCATCTGGCGCCTCCGGTCAACGTTCCCCTCGTCGTTTCCCCGGCCCTCCCATCAGAAGGCCAGTGGCAGGCGGTCGGTCCCCTCGTCCACGGTCTGCCCGGCATGTACGAGGCGCAGTTCCGGGCCGACTCCACCTACACCGGCCAGGTCACCACTGCGGTGTGGATCGATCCCAAGGTCCTGTCGTTGTCCCTCGTTCCCGGCACCCAGGAGCCCGGTGGCACGTGGAGTGAACCGCCCTATCTGGACGGAGGGGCGGAAGCGGCGGCGGTGGCCGCCTTCAACGGCGGGTTCCGGTTCTCCGACGCTCACGGCGGCTTCTATCTGGACGGCCGTCAAGCGGTCCCGTTGCGTGATGGTGCCGCCTCCCTGGTCATCTCGTCCAACGGTGGGATCTCCGTGGGTGCGTGGGGCAGCGAGGTGTCGATGACCCCCGATGTCAAGGCCGTCCTGCAGAACCTGGTTCCGATCGTCGACAACGCCAAGACGGCGCCTTCGGCCACCTATCAGGACGCGAGCATCTGGGGAAGCACGGTCGGCTCGGCCACGGTGGTCCCCCGCTCCGGTCTGGGGGTGACGGCGAGCGGGGCCCTGGTCTACGTGGCCGGGCCGGCTCTGACGGCCCTGACGTTGGCCGAGTCGTTGCAACGGGCCGGGGCGGTGCGGGCCATGGCTCTCGACCTCAACCCCGAATGGGTCACCTTCAACTTCTTCAACCACACTGACTCGTCCGGCGTGCCCAGCGCCACCAAGCTCTATCCGTCGATGCGCCGACCCGCCGACCGCTACCTGGCGCCGACCCGCGAGTCCCGGGACTTCCTCGCCGTGTCCATACCGCCTTCGGGCTGACGGCCGGCCGGCCCCGCGCCCGGGGGAGTCCTCGGCTGGCGGAGGCAGGCTTTCCCGAACTCTTACCGCCCGTGCCAGGATCCTCTCAGGTTCGTCGCCGATCATGAAGGGGTGATCCCGACCAGGCCAAAGGCCCGGGCTGACGGCGAGCCCGGCCGGCCGTCCCTGAGTCCGCCTCTCTCCCCGTGGGGCCCGGGGACCCGTCTCGGAGGCTCGGCCGCCGGGCTCCGGGTGGTTCTCCTGGCCGGCGGGCTGGCCGTCGCCGGGTTGTGGTGGCTCGACACGGCAAGCGCCTCAGTCCACGGGCTGGGACCGTGGGTGACGTCGGCCGGGCGGGTCACCGGGCTCTTCGGCGGATACCTCGTCCTCGTCGAGGTGCTGCTGTTGTGCCGCCTGGGCTGGTTCGAGCGGGCCGTCGGCCTCGAGCGGCTGGCCTCGTGGCACCGGGCCCTCGGGACCAACGTGGTGATCCTGATCATGGCCCACGTCCTGCTCACGGTGTGGGGTTACGGGCTCACCGCCCACCACGCCGTGATCGGTGAGCTGTGGAACGTGATCACCACCTACCCGGACATGCTCACGGCCACGGCGGGCACCGTGATCTTCCTCGGCGTTGCCGTGTCCAGCGCCCGCTTCGCCCGGCAACGGCTCTCATACGAAGCCTGGTACTGGGTCCACGTCACCACCTACGTGGCCATTGCCCTCACCTTCTTCCATCAGACCTCGACCGGCGCCGACTTTGTCGGTCACCCATGGAACAAGCTGCTCTGGACCGCCCTCTACCTGGCCGTCGCCGGTTGTGTGCTGATCTGGCGGGTCGTGCTCCCGGTCCGGAAGTGGTTCGTGCACCGCATGACCGTCGAGCGGGTCGTCCCGGAGGCCGACGGCATGGTGTCGGTATGGATCCACGGGGTCCGCCTCGACGAGCTCGGGGCGCGGGCCGGCCAATTCTTCCTGTGGCGCTTCCTCACCCCCGGCCACGTCTGGTCCGCCCACCCGTACTCGGTGTCGGCTGTTCCGACCCGGGACCGGTTGCGGATCACGGTCCGCGCCGTCGGGGGCCACTCCGCCGCCTTGGCCCACCTGCGCCACGGCACGCCGGTGCTGGCGGAGGGTCCGTTCGGCACGTTCACCGAGCAACGGCGCACCCGTCGCGCCATCCTGCTCATCGCCGGCGGATCCGGCATCAGCCCCATCCGGGCCCTGGCCGAGGCCTTCACCGCGACCAGGCCCGGAGCCCCCGATGAGGTCGTCCTCATCTACCGCGTCAGTCGGGAGGGGAACCTGGCGTTGCGCCGGGAGCTCGACCGGCTGGCCGCCAAGCGGAGCCTGACCGTGCTCTACCTGGTCGGTAGCCGATCCGAGCTCGGCTACGACCCGCTCGGTGCCCGCCGTCTGAGCCAGCTCGTTCCCGACGTCCGCCACCGAGACGTGTACGTGTGCGGCCCCGAGGGCATGGCCGTCAACACCATCGACACGCTCCGGCACCTGGGGGTCCCGGCCCGCCAGATCCACACCGAGGAGTTCGTGCTCCGATGAGCTTCCACACCAGGCAACGGGGCCGGCGGACCGCCGGGCTGGTCGGCCTTCTCGGCGCCGCCGGATTGCTGGTCACCGCCAAGCAGCTTGCCGGTCCCTCCTCGTCATCCCACCATCTGGCCCTGACCTCGACGCCACCTCCGGCATCGACGACTGTGGCCCCGGCCCCGGCCCCGGCCCCGGGCCCGGGCCTGGCCCCGGGGATCTCGGGTCCGGCCCCCGCCACCGCCCCTTCCACCACGGCGACGACGGTTGGGGGAGTTCGTCAGATCGTGGGCGCTCCCGAGGACAACCCATATGGCACCATCCAGGTCCGGGTGACGGTCAGCGGCGGCAGGGTCACCGACGTGTCCACCCTGCAGTCACCCAACGATCGGGGCCGCTCCGTCGAGATCGCCCGGGACGCCCTGCCTGTCCTCCGCCAAGAGGTGCTCAAGGCCCAGAGCGCCCAGATCGATGTGGTGTCAGGCGCGTCCTACGACTCGCAGGGCTACGCCCAATCGGTGCAGTCCGCCCTGGACAAGGCCCGGGCGTGAACGCCCGCACCGGTCTGTGTCATGTCGAGGAGGTCATGGGCACGCGGGTCACCATCGACGTCCGCGATCGGGCCCTCCCCGGCGGTCACCAGGCGGCGGTGATCGACGCGGTGCGTTGGCTGCACTGGGTGGACCGAACCTTCAGCCTGTACCGGGCCGATTCCGTTCTCAGCCGGCTGGCCCGGAGGGAGATCGGTGTTTCCGACTGCCCGGCCGCGGTGGGCGACGTCCTGGCGCTGGCCGCTACCTGCCGGGAACTGACCGGCGGGGCGTTCGATCCCCGGTGGCCAAATGACGGCACCGTCGATCCTACCGGCCTGGTCAAGGGCTGGGCGGCCCAGGCGGCCGGCGCCATCCTCACCACCCACGGCTCACTCCATCACACCGTCAACGCCGCCGGGGACCTGTGGGTGCAAGGTCAGGCCCGCCCCGGGCAGGACTGGGCGGTGGGCATCGCCCACCCCCTCCGACCGGGCCACCTCGTCGCCGTCATCAAGGGGCATTCCCTGGCCGTGGCCACGTCCGGCGGGTCCGAGCGGGGCGCCCATGTCATCGACCCCCGCACCGGGAAACCGGCCACCGCCCTGGCCTCGGTGACCGTCACCGGCCCCGACCTGGCCCGGGCCGACGCCTTCGCCACCGCCGGAGTCGCCCTCGGCGACGACGCCGTCGGGTTGCTCGAGTCCCTCGACCAGGACGGGTGGGCATCGCTGGTTGTCTTCGCTGATGGGCAGTTGTGGTCCTCGGCCCACTTCGAGGGCCGGGTGGTGGCGGACGGCCTGGCGCCCCAGAGCGCCCGGGCCTGAACCACTCGGCCGCATCAACCGGCCGGGGGCCTCACCCGCCTCACCCGGCCCGGCCTCACAGGTCCGGGGGCGTCGACTCCAGGGTGCGGATGATGGCCGAGGCCAGCTCAGCAGCCGATGCCCGGTCGAGCTCGACGGCAACCCGGGCCGCCGGCCCGGCGGCCGGATCGAGGAAGTCGATGTTCAAGGTGTGCTCGGCCGGGGCGTGGACGGGATGGTCGTAGTACACCGACGCGTTCTGGAGGCGGAACCAGCCGCTGGCTCCTTTGCCGCTGCCGCTGACGTCGATGCTCTCGGTTCGGTAGGTGCACACGGGTCAGTTCCCCAGGTTCCGTCCGAAGAAGTCCCAGATGCGGTCCCAGCCGTCCATCGCCGCCTCTGGCCGGTAGCTGGGCCGGTCGACGGCGAAGAAGGCGTGGCCGGCGTCATCGTAGCGGTGGAACTCGTAGGGCTTGCCCTGCTCTTTGAGGGCCGCCTCGAGCTCGTCGACATGGTCGGGGTTGGGATACCTGTCCTCCTGGCCGAACAGTCCGAGCAGGGGGCAGCCGAGCTGCGGTGTCATCCCGACGATCGGTGCGACCTGCAGCGGGAAGCCCTCGGGCGGGGTTCCGGTGACGAACGCCCCGTAGCAGTCGACCGCGGCGGCGAGCGGCAGGGAGCAGGCGGCCAGGAACGACTGGCGACCCCCGGAGCAGTAGCCGATCACCCCGATCCTGCCGTTGGTGGTGGTGAGGGCAGCCAGGTAGTCGGCCGCTCCTGCGACATCGCCGATCAGACGATCGTCGGGTACCCCGCCGGCGGCCCGGACTGTGGCGGCGGCGTCGTCGGGGTCGGCGCCCGGTGCCTCGCGCCAGTACAGGTTGGGGCACACGGCGGCGTATCCGTGGGTGGCGAAGGTGCGGACGATCTCCTTGGTCTCGGCGTCATAGCCGGGCATGTGGTGAATGACCACGACGGATCCATGAGGGCCGGGTCCGAGGGGTCGGGCCAGGTAGGCCTCGATCTCGTCGCCGCCATGGCCGCGGACCCGGATCGTTTCCGCCAGCATTGCGTCATACTCGGTCATGGCTTTCGCTCCTCATGTGTGGGCAGCGGAGCAGCCTGTCGTCGGAAGGGCAACCCGTCAATTCAGACGAGAGGCCACGGGTAGGGATGGTCGTTGGTCGGGTGGGGGAGACGAGGGCCGTGCAGCACTCGGGTGACGCGCCGGGTCAGGGCCTCGAGCTCGTCGTCGTGAAGCAGGGCGGAAAGTTCAGGTCCGGGGCCGGTGTCGGCGAGTCGGCTCAGGTCGGTGAGCAGTTCGGAGCCGATGACGTCGTCGGCAAAGTCCCAGATGACGGTGCGCAGCTTGGGGCTGGGGTGGAAGCACAGCCCGTGGTCGATGCCCCAGATGTGGTTGTTGGCATCGAGGAGGCAGTGGCCCCCTTTGCGGTCGGCGTTGTTGGCCACCAGGTCGAACGCCGCCATGCGGGCCAGGGCCCGGTGGTGGCGGTCCTCCTCGAGCAGGGTGAAGTAGTGCTCCTCGAACCTGGCGTCGACGAAGCGCTGCAACGATCCGACGCCGAGGGGACCCTCGTGGCGGAGCACGGTGTCGGGCACCAGGTCCCAGCCCAGTTGGCAGGCCAGCTCGTAGGCGGCCACCTCCCGCCGGTAGAGGCCGTCGGGAAAGTCCCACAGGGGCCGCTCGGTCCGTCCCGGCTTGTAGATGGCCGGGATGGTGTGGCCCTCGTCGCCGACCGTGGCCAGGAACGTCCCGTTCGAGCTCCAGGGCATGCGGCCCTGGATCTCGATCCGTCCTTCCAGAAGGACGTTCAGGACGTTCGGGGTCGGTGCCCGTTCGTCCTGGGACATGCGTGACCTGAGGGGTCCATGGGGTTTCCGCACAGCGGGCAGGACGGGCGTCCGGCCTGGAGGAGAGAGACGCTGCGTTGGGTGAGGGCGCCGGCCTGGCCGCGGCTGATCGACAGGCGGCCGATGGCGCCCTCCTCGTCGGGTTCGGCGACGGCTTCCTCGAGCAACAACACGATGCGGTCGGCGTCGGTGTCGTAGGAGAGTTGGATGCCGCCGATGACCCAGTCCGGGTCCACCGGCTCGGACAGGTCGACATCGGTTCCCGCGGGGATGGCGTCGGGGGTCGGCAGGTCGGCGAGCATCTCTGCCAAGAGCTGACCGAACACCCCGACCTGCTGCTTCTCCAGCTTCATCGACACGGCGCGGTCGTCCTGTGCGACCTGGAGGTAGAACACCCGCTGACCGGGGAGGCCGACGGTGCCCAGGGCCACCCTGGTGGGGGCGTCCATCTCGAACGATGTGCTCATGACGCCCGGAGCTCGCTCAACGTCCCTGTCGAGTTGACGGCGAGGACCGTGGGCCCGGTTGGGGCGTAGCTGATGGCGGTCACCGAGCAGGGCGACACGACGATGCGCTGGAACAGGTCGAGGTGAGTGCCCAGGGCGTCGGCCACGACGGCCTTGATCGGGTCGGCATGGGATACGACGATGACGGTCCCCCCTCGATGACGGGAGACGAGGGTGGCGACGGTGTCGACGATGCGCGCCTGCATGGCGGTGAACGACTCCCCGCCGGGAAAGCGGAACCCGCTGGGGTACCGCTGCACCGCCGACCACTCCGGTTTGCGGGCCAGGTCCTTCAGCTCGGCGCCGGTCCATTCGCCGAAGTCGCACTCGAGGAGACCGCGGTTCACGCTCACCCGTTGACCGAGCGCCTTGGCGATCGGGGCGGCGGTCTCCCGGGTCCGCTCCAACGGCGAGGCGTAGATGGCCGGCACGTCGCTTGTGGTGGCGGCCCCCGACGGGCGGCCCCGGGCACCGCTGCGCCGCCGGGGGGTGTGGGCACCGGCGGTCGCCCACGCCTGGATGCGGGCGGCGACAGCGTCGGCCTGCTCCTTGCCCGACTCGGCCAGGTGCAGCCCCGCGGCCCGGCCCGGCAGGACCTTGCCCGTGGTCGGGGTGGTTCCGTGGCGGACGAGGAGGACGAGGGTGGGCGGGGGCGGCTTGGGTCGCCCTGGTCGGCTCGGGGAGGGTGTCGCCATGTCGGATGGACAACCTACCGTGTCAGCCATGAAAGGGAACCCGGCGCGCCGCGATGGCGCGGTGCAGTTGGCCCGCCTGGGAGAGGAGATCGTCTCGTGCCGGGCCTGCCCCCGGCTGGTGGCGTGGCGGGAGCAGGTGGCGGAGGAGAAGCGGGCCGCCTTCCGGGACGAGACGTACTGGGGTCGCCCGGTGACCGGCTTCGGTGACCCTGGCGCCCGGATCGTCGTGGTCGGTTTGGCCCCCGCCGCCCACGGTGGCAACAGGACAGGCCGGGTCTTCACCGGCGACCGTTCGGGGGATTGGCTCTTCGCCGCGTTGCACCGGGCCGGACTGGCCAATCAGGCGACCAGCGTGTCGGTCGACGACGGTCTGGCTTTGCGGGGGGCGTGGGTCGGGGCGGCAGTGCGTTGCGCCCCGCCGGCCAACAAGCCCACGCCGTCCGAGCGCGACCGCTGCCTCGGATTCCTTGTTCGCGAGCTCGACGCCCTGACGGACGCCCGGGTGATCGTCGCCCTGGGCCGCTTCGCCTACGACATCGTCACCCGTCTCCTTGGCGTCCGGCCCCGCCCGGCGTTCGGTCACGGGATCGAGGCCATCGCCCCGTCGGGTCTGGCGGTGGTGGCCTCCTACCATCCCAGTCAGCAGAACACCTTCACCGGGACGCTGACCGAGACCATGTTCGACGCCGTGTTCTCCCGGGCCGTCGCCCTCGCCGACCCCGGCATCTGAGCGATGCCTGAGCTTCCCGAGGTCGAGAGCTACCGCCGCCTGGCCGAAACCCGGGCGTTGGGCCGCCGGATCGTCGGCGTGGATGCCCCCGACCCGTGGTACCTGAAGGGTGGGCTGCAACCGGATGAGGTCGTCGACGCTCTCGTCGGCCGGTCCGTGGTCGGGGCTCGACGGCGGGGGAAGCTGCTGCTGTTGGACCTCGACGGGCCGGGGGCGCAGGAGAAGGACCGGCCCGCTCCACCCGCGGTCCTCGGGCTTCGCTTCGGTATGAGCGGGCGCCTGGTGGTGGACGGCAGAGCAAGCATCGACCGAGGGGGATCACATACCGGAGTGCTCGGTCCCCACCGCCGGGCCGGCGGGCGCTGCCCCCGGGACGGCGCTGATCTCACCCGCTCCCAGGTCGGCGGTCGCACCACCTGGTGGTGTCGCCGCCACCAGCACTGATCCGAGGGTCCCTCGCCCGGTCGGGCTCCCGCGGAGCACGACGGCGGCCAGCATCGCGGCTGTTCCGGCACCCACGGCGGCACCGATGAAGATGGTGTGGAGCTCGGTCAGCACGGCCGCGCTCGTGGCGTGCAGGTAGGGGCCACACGACTCGGGGTGGCTGGGGCACAGCACCACCGGCGAGCCGATCTTGGCCTGGGCCTGGTAGAAGCGGTGCAGGCCGATGGCGGTGAGGGCGGACAGGCCGGCGAGCATGCCGACGGTGCGGGCCACGACGACCAGCGAGGTGGCCAGGCCGTGGGCCCGGGCGGGGACGGCACCGAGGATGGCGGCGTTGACCGGAGCGATGGCCAGACCGAAACCGAGACCGCAGAGCACCAGCTCGACGTCGCTGGCCCCGAACCCGAGGGACAGGCCGCCGAAGCGCATGGGCGCCATCAGGGTGGTGGACGACCAGGTGGCCATGGCCACGAACATGAGGGCGGCGGCGGCCATCCCCGCCCCCGCCACCCACGGGCCGCGGCGGACCCGCCGGCACAGCAGGCCGCCGGCCACGGCCCCGACGGGCACGGCGACAAGGAACCGGACGAGGACGAGCGCGGCATCGATCTGTGAGCCGGAGTCGACTGTCGCTCGGGCAAAGAGGGGCACGTCGACGAGAGCAGCCATGAGCGCCGCCCCGAGGGCCAGGTTGACGACGAGGGCACCCCACGCCGGGCGGGCGGCAAGGAGGCGGGGCGGGATGAGGGGACGGTCGCTGCGCCGCTGCTGCCAGGCGAAGGCGACCAGGAGGGCGACGCCCAGCGGGACGAGCAGCGGCGCGCCGCTGGCCACCACCTGGCGGCTCGGGTCCTCGGTGGAGAACAGGATCACGATGCAGGCCAGGACCCCGGCGAGCAGGGCGGCGCCGATCATGTCGACGCCGCCCACGGCGGAGGGGACGCGCCGCAGCGGAACGATGACCCGGGTGTGGAACGGGGCCATCGCCTCCCAGGCCAGGCCCCCGACGAGGATCCCGGCGGCGACGAGTGCCAGCGGGGAGGTCAACTGGGCCCACGTGGAGCCGCCGATCACCGGGTTGTAGATGGCGCCGAGGGTGACGTCGTCCGCTAGTCGGGCGGGCGCGGCCAGGGCCAGGACGAAGCCGGCAAACCCGAGGATCAGCATGGCCGGCCCGACGATGTCGGGCCGGCCGGGGCGGAGCCGGGACGACGAGCGGCGGGCCCCGCCGTGGGGGCCATCTCGAGGTCGGGAGGCGACGAAACCGGCCCCGAGCACGGCGGCCAACGGCAGGTTGAGCCAAAAGATGGTCCGCCACGTGGAGACGGTGACGATGGCGGCACCGTAGAGGGGTCCGAGGACGCTGCCGAGCTCCTGGACGGCGCCGACGATGCCGAGAGGAAGGCCGCGGTCCTCGGGGGGCCATCGTTCGGCGACCAGGGACAGGGTGACGGGCACCAAGCCACCTCCGCCCAGGCCCTGGAGGGCTCGGCCCGCAACCAGGACACCAAGGGCGTGGGCGGTGGCGGTGAGCAGGGATCCTATGGCGAAACCGGTCAGGCAGGCCACGAAGACCGGCGCCCGCCCGACGAGATCGGAGAGGCGACCGAGCAGCGGCAGGACCACCGTGTAGCCCAGGAGGAAGCCGCTGATGATGGGCGTCGCCTGCTGCAGGTGGTCGACGCCGAGGCCGACCCCACCCATGATGGCGGGCAGGACGGCGACGACGACATAGGTGTCGGCTGCCGCCAGCAGCACGGCCGCGGCGGCGAAGCCCAACTGGCGGCGGGACCGGCCGGCCTCCGGACCGGCCCGCGCCGGCGGGCGGCGCGTCGGGTCGGCCTGGTGGTCGGAGATGCGCAGCCGCTCAGCCGGGGATGGCAAGGGGGACATGCTCGCCGTAGCCGGTCAACGTGACGGTGAACGACGCCGACGCCGCGGTCGTCTCGATCGGCCCGGTCAGCATGACCTGGCGCACCTGGTGGTTCGACGGGTTGATCAGGGCCTTGACCGCCACCGGCCGCGATGGATCTTTGTCCGGGAGGACGGTGATGTCGGAGCCGGGCACCGACCCGGAGACAACGTCGAGCAGCTCACCGTTGACCCGCGTCTGGCCGCCGGAGACCGCCTGGGTGGTGTCGCTGAGGATGCTGCTCAGACCTCCGCTGGGGCTGATCAGCTGGGCGGGGTTGGCCACGCCGAACGACGCCGGGTCCGTGGCCGTGTAGGTCTTCTGGAAGGGCAGCTGAGCGTAGAACTTGCCACCCCCGGCGGCCGCCTTCACCGCCGCCTGAAGGCCGCCGACGCTGACCGTGAACGACCCGACCAGCTTGTCCGGCCGGGCCAGATCGCCGGCACCCCCGACGATCGTGGTGCCGGACCCCTGGGGGACACCGGCCGTCGTCAGCGTGAAATGGAAGGCCTGAGAGTTGTCGATCGCCGCCTTGCCCTGGTCGAGCAGGTTCTTGGCCTGGGCCGACGACAGGTTCGCCGACGAGCCGCAGGCGGAGACCACCGCCACCAGCACCGCCATGGCGACGGCCGTCCCCCGGGTGAGCACCGCCCGAGGATACCGCCCAAGGGCGGACCCGTACCGGACACCGTGTCTGAGACCACCGGGTACGGTGGGACGTTCCAAGAGAGGGCCTGACGGAGCCTCCGGAGAAAGACGAGGGGATCGATGACCAGGACCGATGTCACGTTCAGCTCCCACGGAGCCGATTGCGCAGCGTGGCTGTACCGCCCGGACGGTGACGGCCCCCACCCGATCGTGGTCATGGCCCATGGCTTCTCCTGCACGCGTGACCAACGCCTCGACGCCTTCGCCGAACGCTACGCCGAGGCCGGATTCGGTGTCCTGCTGTTCGATTATCGCTTCTTCGGGGCCAGCGGAGGCGAGCCCCGCCAGTTGCTCGACATCGCCGCCCAGCTCGACGACTGGCGCCTGGCCATCGCCTTCGCCCGCACGATCGACTGGGCGGACCAACATCGGATCGCCTTGTTCGGGTCGTCGTTCTCCGGCGGCCACGTGGTACAGGTCGCCTCCGAGGACTCCGGGATCGCGGCCATCGTCTCGCAATGCCCCTTCTCCGACGGTCTGGCCACGTTGTCGGTGCTGGGCTGGCGCAATGTCGCCAGATTGGCGGCTCATGCGGTCGCCGATCAGGTGGGGGCGTGGCTGGGGCGCCCGCCGCACTACATCCCCGCCGTGGCTCCCCCTGGCTCTCTGGCGGTCATGTCGAGCGAGGACAGCCAGGAGGGATTCGACAAGATCACCTCGGCCGGGACCGCGTGGCAGAACAGGGTGGCCGCCCGCATCGGGTTGCATGTCGGCCTCTATCGTCCTGGCACCCGGGCATCGAAGGTCACCTGCCCGGCATTGTGGAGCATCGCCGACCGGGACAGCTTGTGTCCGGCGAATCGCACCGCCACCCTCGCCGCCAAGGCCCCCCGAGCGGAGATCATCCGATATCCGGAAGGCCATTTCGACATCTATGTCGGTGCTCTGTTCGAGAAGGCGGTGAGCGATCAACTCGCCTTCCTCGCCAATCATCTCTTCGCCGGGAGGACGCCTGGCACCGTCGCCCCTGGGGAAGGCAGGATCGGAGCATGACCACCGCAACCGAATTCGACCTCACCGGCGGCCAGGGCCGCATCGTTGCCAGCCGGTGGGAGGGTTCCGAGCCTGCCTTTGTCGTCCTCCTCGCCCACGGCTACGGCGAGCACGCCGGCCGGTACGCGCATGTGGCCGATCGGTTGGTGGGGGCGGGTGCTGTTGTCTATGCCCCGGATCACGCCGGTCATGGCCGCAGTGATGGTGAGCGGGCTTTGCTGAATGATGCCGAGTTGCTGGTGGACGATTTCCGACTGGTGGCCGATGTGGCGGCCCGGGAACATCCCGGTCTTCCGGTGGTGGTGCTGGGACATTCGATGGGGGGGATCGTCGCCACCCGATATGCCCAGCGGTATCGCCCGGAGCTGGCGGCGCTGGTGCTCTCCGGTCCAGTCATCGGCGGCAATCCGCTGCTCGTCGATCTCCTGGCTCTCGATCCCATCCCCGAAGTGCCGATCGATCCAGGGATGTTGTCGCGCGATCCGGCGGTGGGGGAGGCATACATGGCCGATCCGCTCGTGTATCACGGCGGATTTCAGCGCCAGACGCTGGAGGCATTTGTCGCCGCCGTTCAGACCATCGCCGCAGCCGGTGATCTCGGCGATCTCCCCACCTTGTGGATCCACGGCGAAGAAGATCCTCTGGCTCCATACGATGCCACCGCGGCGGCCATGGATGTGGTGGGTGGTTCGAGGCTGGAGCAGAAGAAGTATCTCGGTGCCCGTCACGAGATCTTCAATGAGACCAATCAGGGAGAGGTCCTCGACGACGTTGTGGCCTTCCTGCACGGCGTCCTGGGTGAGGCCGTCAGGCCCTGAGGCCCATTGAGATCCATGTCGGAAACCTGCCAGATCACGGCTCGCCCATCGGCGAAGCTGGCAGGCATGCACGACGACCGGGAACGCTGTCTGCGGGCGGTGCGCTCCAAGGATGCCCGCTTCGATGGTTGGTTTTTCACCGCGGTGATCACCACCGGCATCTATTGCCGACCGAGTTGCCCGGTCCGTCCCCCCAAAGAATCCAACATGCGGTTTTTTCCGTCTGCTGCCGCTGCCCAACAAGGCGGATTCCGGGCCTGCAAACGCTGCCGTCCTGACGCCAGTCCGGGTTCGCCACAGTGGAACGAGCGGGCTGATGTCGTCGCCCGAGCCATGCGTCTGATCGCCGACGGATTGGTCGATCGCGAAGGGGTGGGAGGGCTGTCTGCTCGCCTGGGTTACAGCACCCGTCAGATCGAGCGCCATCTCCGGGCGGAACTGGGAGCCGGTCCTTTGGCCATCGCCCGCGCCCAGCGGGCTCAGACGGCTCGATTGCTGATCGAGACCACATCGTTGCCCATGACCGAAGTGGCTCTGGCCGGCGGATTCTCCAGTGTCCGCTCGTTCAACGACACGGTGCGGGAGGTGTTCGCCACCTCCCCCACTGACCTGCGGCACCGCTCGGCGGGGGGTGGGCCGCCATCAGCGCCCGGCACCTTGTCCCTGCGGTTGCCCTTCCGCCAGCCGCTGTGCCCGGGCAACCTCTTCGGTCATCTGGCGGCGACCGCGGTTCCCGGGGTCGAAGAATGGCGCCACGGTGCCTATCGCCGGACCCTGCGGTTGCCCCACGGTTCGGGGATCGTGGCCTTTCGCCCCCACCCCGATCACATCGATTGTCGCCTGACGCTGGGTGATCTGCGGGATCTGGCGGTGGCCATCAGCCGTTGCCGCCGGGTCTTGGATCTCGACGCCGATCCGGTCGCGGTCGACGACCATCTCGCATGCGATCCGGTCCTGGCTCCGCTGGTGGCCAAGAATCCGGGGCGCCGGGTGCCGCGGACCGTCGACGCTGCGGAGTTGGCGGTGCGGGCGGTGCTCGGCCAGCAGGTGTCGACCGCCGCCGCCCGGACCCATGCAGCTCGCCTGGTGGCCGCCCACGGAGACGCCATCGACGACCCCGAAGGGGCCCTGACCCGGCTGTTCCCCGACGCCGAGACCCTCGCCGGGCTCGACCCGGAGACCCTGGCCCTCCCCCGATCCCGCCGGAGGACCCTGACCTCTCTGGTGGCGGCGTTGGCCTCCGGTGAGATCGATCTGGGTCCGGCGACCGATTGGTCCAAGGCCCGACGTCTCCTCATGGCTCTGCCCGGTTTCGGGCCCTGGACGGTGGAGACGATCGCCATGCGCGCCCTGGGCGACCCCGACGCCTTCCTGGCCGGCGATCTGGGGGTCATCGGCGCCGCCCGGATCCTTGGTCTGCCGTCCACCCCCGCCGCTCTTGAGGCCGCGTCGTCGGCATGGCGCCCATGGAGGGCCTACGCCGTCCAACATCTGTGGGCGACCGGGGATCATGCCGTCAACCGACTCCCGCCCGACGTCATGCCTCCGGGCGCCGGTCGATGAGCCGGCGCATCTTGCCCACCGAACGCTCGATCGTTTCGGGATCCACGACCGTCACCTCGACCGTGACCCCGACCCCGTCTTTGACCCCGGCGGCCACCGCCGCGGCCGCCGCCGCTCTTCGGTCGGCAGACGCGCCCGGTAGGGCCTCGACGGCGACGGTCAGGTGATCCAACCGGTCACGTCGGGTGAGGACCAGCTGGAAGTGTGGGGACAGCGCCGCGGTGCGCAGCACGATCTCCTCGATCTGGGTGGGGAACACGTTGACCCCGCGCAGGATGATCATGTCGTCGGTGCGACCCGTCACCTTCTCCATGCGGCGCATGGCCGGGCGGGCCGTGCCGGGGAGCAGCCGGGTCAGGTCCCTGGTCCGGTACCGGATGATGGGTAGGGCCTGCTTGGTGAGCGACGTGAGCAGCAGCTCGCCTCCCTCCCCCTCGGCCCGCACGGTGCCCTCCACCGGGTCGATCACCTCTGGATAGAAGTGGTCCTCCCAGATGTGCAGGCCGTCCTTCGTCTCCACGCATTCTTGGGCCACGCCGGGACCCATGACCTCCGAGAGCCCGTAGATGTCGACGGCGTGGAGGTCCAGGCGCCCCTCGATCTCGGCGCGCATCTGCTCGGTCCACGGTTCGGCTCCGAAGATCCCCACCTTCAGCGACGAGGTGCGGGGGTCGATGCCCTGGCGTTCCCACTCGTCGAGCATGGTCAACATGTACGTCGGGGTGACCATGATGATCTCGGGACGGAGGTCGAGGATCAGCTGCACCTGACGGGAAGTCATGCCCCCCGAGGCGGGAATGACCATGCATCCCAGCCTCTCGGCCCCGTAGTGGGCGCCGAGGCCGCCGGTGAACAGGCCGTAGCCGTACGCCACGTGGACCTTGTCCCCGGGGCGGCCACCGGCGGCCCGTATGGACCGGGCCATGACCGTGGCCCACGTGTCGATGTCGGCCGCCGTGTAACCGACGACCGTCGGCCGCCCGGTCGTGCCGCTCGACGCGTGGATCCGGCTGACCTGAGCTTGTGGCACGGCGAACATGGCGAACGGGTAGTTGTCGCGCAGATCGGCCTTCGTCGTCATCGGGAACAGAGCCAGATCCGCCAGCGAGCGGCAGTCGTCAGGGTGAGCACCTGCGGCATCGAAGCTGCGCCGGTAGAACGCCACGTTGTCGTAGGCGTGGCGCAACGTCCAGCGCAGGCGTTGCAGCTGGAGGTCCGCCAGCTGGTCGGGCCCCAGGCGTTCGGCGTCATCCAACTCGTCGGGCCGAGGAGGTGTCCCGAGGCGGAGTCCGGATGCGGCCGTCACCGGGGACAGTCAAGATGGCGGCCCGCACGGTGTCAACCGCGGCTCCGGAGGAGAGGATGCAGTGATGACCGAAGCCTTCATCGTCGATGGGGTACGCACACCGCAGGGCCGGCACCGGGGGGTGCTGGCCGGGGTGCGGGCCGATGACCTGGCCGCGCTGGTGGTGACCGAGGCGGTGCGCCGGGCCGGGTTGGCGACCGAGGCGATCGAGGAGGTCGTGCTCGGGTGCGCGAACCAGGCGGGCGAGGACAATCGCAACGTGGCCCGGATGGCGGTCCTGCTCGCCGGGCTCCCCGACGAGACGGCGGGCTACACGGTCAACCGGCTCTGTGCCAGCGGCCTGACGGCGGTGGCGTCGGCGGCCAACTCGATCAGGGCCGGCGACGCCGACATCGTGGTGGCCGGCGGCGTCGAGTCGATGACCCGGGCGCCGTGGGTGCTGGCCAAGCCGGCCAAGCCGTGGGCGCCCCCCGGCGAGATCGCCGACACCAGCCTCGGATGGCGGTTCGTCAACCCGGTCTTCACCGAGGCCGACCGGGCCGTACCGGCGGGCGCCGGACCGAACGTCCGCAAGATCACCCTGGGGATGGGCGAGACGGCCGAGGAGGTGGCCGCCCTGGACGGGATCAGCCGGGAGGACAGTGACGCGTTCGCTGTGCGCAGCCACACCCGCGCCATCGCCGCCATCGACGCCGGACGCTTCGCGGCCGAGATCGTGGCCGTGCCCACCGGCGACGAGCCGGTCGCCGTCGACGAGGGTCCTCGCCGTTCGACCACCCTCGAGCGCCTCGCCGGTCTGCGCCCCGCGTTCCGCAAGGACGGGGTCGTCACCGCCGGGTCGTCCTCGCCGTTGTCCGACGGGGCGGCCGCTCTGGTCCTGGCCAGCGCCGAAGCCGTCGAGCGCCACAGGCTGACCCCCCGGGCCCGGGTGGTGAGCAGCGCCAGCGCCGGTGTGGCGCCCAACGTCATGGGCCTCGGGCCGGTGCCGGCGACGGAGAAGGTGCTCGATCGCAGCGGTTGGAAGCTCGACGACATCGATGCCATCGAGCTCAACGAGGCGTTCGCGGTCCAGAGCCTGGCCGTGATCCGCCGCTTGGGCCTCGATCCCGACCGGGTCAACGCCGACGGCGGGGCCATCGCCCTCGGCCACCCCCTGGGCTGCTCGGGCGCCCGCTTGGTGGTCACCCTGCTCGGCCGCCTCGAGCGGGAGGGCGGGCACAAGGGCCTGGCCACCCTGTGCGTCGGCGTGGGGCAGGGCGTGTCCCTGCTGGTCGAGAGGATGTGAACGGCCTCGGGGCGCCAGCTCAGCGGGCCGCCGGGGCTCGGGCTGGGGGCGGCTCAGCGGCCGCGAAAGGTTGGCTTCTCCTTGGCCAGGAAGGCCTCCACGGCGTTGCGGTGGTCCTCGGTGACCCCAAGGCGGGCCTGGCCCTCCGCCTCGGCGGCCAGCACGTCGGTGAGCGGCGCACCCCAGGCCTTGGCCATGGCCGCCTTGAGCTCGGCGTAGGCGCGGGTCGGTCCCCCCGCCAGGCGGGCGGCCAGAGCTGCCGCCTCGCCGGCCAGGTCGTCGGTGGCCACCACCCGCCCGACGACGCCCCAGGCCAGGGCCTGCTCGGCGGTGAACGCCTCGCCCAGCAACAGCAGCTCCGAGGCCCGGCCGGCACCCACGACCCGGCCCAGGCTGGCCGACAGGCCCGAGTCGGCAGTCAACCCGATCCCGGCGAAGGCGGTGGCGAACCTGGCTCCCTCGGCGCTGATCCGCAGATCGCAGGCCAGCGCGAACCCCAGCCCGGCCCCGACGCAGGTCCCGTTGATGGCCGCCACCACCGGTTTGGGCATGGCGGCGAGGGCGGTGGTGATCGGGTTGTATTCGGCCGCCACCGAGTCGAACGCATGGGCGGCGTCGGCCCGGAGCGTCTCGGCGTGCTCGCCCAGGTCCTGTCCGACACAGAACGAACGCCCGGACCCGGTGAGGACCACCGCTCGCACCGTGTCATCGGCGGCGACAGCCGCCAGCGCGTCGCGCAGACCGGAGCGCAGCTGCCGGTCGAGGCCGTTGCCCCGGTCCGGTCGGTGCAAGGTGATGGTGACCACGGCATGGTGGCGCTCTACCAGGATGGGATCGTCTTCTCCGTCTGCCATGGCCGAACGCTAGAGCGTCAGTACGTTGGCGTCAGTAGGTTGAGGAGTCACCATGGACGGTCTCGAGCGACAATTCATCGACACCATCGAGTCGGACCGTCGCCTCGAACCCCGAGACTGGTTGCCCGACGGCTACCGCAGGACCATGATTCGCCAGATCGCCCAGCACGCCCATTCCGAGATCATCGGGATGCAGCCGGAGGGCCACTGGATCGGCCGGGCCCCCTCCCTGCGGCGCAAGGCGGTGCTGCTGGCCAAGGTCCAGGACGAGGCCGGCCACGGCCTGTACCTGTACGCGGCCGCCGAGACACTCGGTGCCGACCGTGGTGACCTGACCGACAGGTTGATCGCGGGGCGCCAGAAGTACTCGTCGATCTTCAACTACCCGACGCTGTCGTTCGCCGATGTGGGCGTGATCGGGTGGCTGGTCGACGGCGCTGCCATCTGCAACCAGGTGCCGTTGTGCCGCTGCTCCTACGGTCCCTACGCCCGGGCCATGATCCGCATCTGCAAGGAGGAGTCGTTCCACCAGCGTCAGGGGTTCGAGTTGCTGATGACCATGATGGGCGGCACCGGCCCTCAGCGGCAGATGGTCTCCGACGCCGTCGAGCGGTGGTGGTGGCCGGCGCTGATGATGTTCGGGCCTCCCGATGGCCAGTCGCCCAACACGGCCCAGTCCATGGCCTGGAAGATCAAGCGGCACACCAACGACGAGCTGCGGCAGCGCTTCGTGGACATGACCGTGCCCCAGGCCGCGGCGCTCGGGGTGACCCTGCCGGACCCCGACCTGGCATGGAACGAGGAGCGGGGTCGCTTCGACTTCGGTGCCATCGACTGGTCTGAGTTCGAAGCCGTGCTGGCCGGCGCCGGCCCGGCCAACGCCGAGCGCATCGCCGCCCGGCGAGCCGCCCATGAGGAAGGGGCCTGGGTGCGCGACGCGGCCGTGGCTCACGCCCGGAAGCGGACTGCCTCTGTCCAGGCGGCAGGGGCATGACTGCCGACTGGCCGCTCTACGAGGTGTTCGTGCGGGCCAAGCGGGGCCTCAACCACGTCCATGTCGGCTCGCTGCACGCCGCCGATGACCACATGGCCCTGCGCCATGCCCGCGACGTCTACACCCGGCGCAACGAGGGGGTGAGCATCTGGGTGGTCCCGGCGACCGCCATCACCGCTTCCAGCCCCGACGAGAAGGATCCGTTCTTCGCGCCGAGCGGCGACAAGGTGTACCGCCATCCGACGTTCTACGAGATCCCCGACGACGTGCCCCACCTGTGAGCGAGCCCAACGCCTACCAGGCCCTCAACGAGGGGGGTGACGCCCGCTGGGCGTTCGGGACCGGGTTCTCCGACCCTCTGGCCGGGGTGGACACCGCCGTGCCTCTGGGCGTGGATGGAGCCGACCTGGCCGTCTATGCCCTCATGCTCGGCGACGACGCCCTGATCCTGTCGCAGCGGCTGGGGGAGTGGGTCACCCGGGCCCCCGAGCTGGAGGAAGAGGTCGCCCTGGCCAACATCGCCCTCGACCTGCTCGGTCAGGCCCGGTTGCTGCTGGCCCGGGCGGGGGTGGCTGACGGCTCGGGGCGCGATGAGGACGACCTGGCCTTCGGCCGCGACGAGGGGGCGTTCCGCAACGTCCGCCTGGCCGAGACGGCCAACGGGGACTTCGCCTACACCATGGCCCGGTTGCTGGTGCTCTCCACCTGGCGGCTGGCCCTGGTCACCCGCCTGGCCACCTCGGTCGATACGGTGCTGGCCGCCATCGCCGCCAAGGGGGTGCCCGAACTGACCTACCACCGTGGGCACGCCGCCGACTGGGTGGTGCGCCTCGGTGACGGCACCGACGAGTCCCATCAGCGGATGCAGGCCGGCCTCGACGCCACCTGGCCCCTCGTCGACGAGCTGTTCTGGTGCCATCCGGTCGAGCGACGCCTGGCCGACGCGTCCGTCGCAATCGATCCGGCCGGTCTGCGCTCCGAGTTCGACGCGGTCCTCGACGCCGTCGTGACCGCCTCGGGGCTGCGCCGACCACGGGTCTCGGCCCGCAGCGGGGTCGGTGGTCGCACCGGGCGCGACGGAGTGCACACCGAGGCTCTCGGCCCCCTGCTGGCCGAGTTGCAGAGCGTGGCCCGAGCCCACCCGGGGGCCACATGGTGACGGCGCGGGAGGTCGTCGAGGCCGTCGCCGACCCCGAGCTGCCGGCGCTCACCCTTGCTGACCTGGGGATACTCCGGGACGTGGAGGAGGACGAGCGGGGCCGGGTGACGGTCATCATCACCCCCACCTACACCGGGTGCCCGGCGATGGACACCATGCGCGACGACGTCGAGCACGCCCTGGCCGGCGCCGGCTACCGCCACATCGAGGTGCGCAAAGTCCTCCAACCGCCGTGGACGACCGATTGGATCACCGCCAAAGGGCGCCGCAAGCTGGCCGCCGCCGGCCTGGCGCCACCCGGCCCCGCCCGTCACCCCGGCCCCGGGCCGGTGCCCCTGGTGCTCGGGGCCCGCCCCCAACCGGTCCGCTGCCCCCGCTGCGGGTCGGTCGACACCACCGAGACCTCCCGGTTCGGGGCCACGGCCTGCAAGGCCCTGTGGCGGTGTCGCTCATGCGCCGAGCCGTTCGAGCACATCAAGGAGCTGTGAGCGTGCCGACCGAGACGCGTCCGGCCCCGATGGCGGGACGCGGCGAGTTCCACCGTCTCACCGTCGCCGAGGTCGCCCGCCTGTGCGACGACGCGGTGGCTGTGACCTTTGACGTCCCCGCCGGCCTGGCCGACCGCTATGCGTTCGCCCCCGGGCAGTCGCTGACGCTGCGGCGCCTGGTTGACGGGCGGGACGAACGCCGGTCCTATTCGATCTGTGCGCCGGCCGGGGCTCGGCCCCGGATCGGGGTCCGGGAGGTACCGGGGGGGACATTCTCCCACTGGCTGGTGCGCTCCGTGCGTGCCGGTGACGCCATCGAGGTCGGCACCCCGTCAGGGACGTTCACCCCGGATCTGGCCACACCGGCCCGGCATGCGGCCATCGCCGCCGGGGCCGGGATCACCCCCGTCCTGTCCATCGCCGCGTCCGTGCTGGCCGACCCGAGGGCATCGGTGACGTTGCTGTACGGCAACCGGCGCACCGACTCGGTCATGTTCCTCGAGGAGCTGGCCGACTTGAAGGACCGCTACCGCTCCCGGATGGATCTGATCCACGTGCTGTCGCGTGAGGCCCGGGAGCCAGAGCTGTTCAGCGGCCGGCTCGATGCGGCCAAGCTCACCGAGTTGCTCGGCTGCCTCGTCGATGTCGACACCGTGGACCAGTGGTGGCTGTGTGGACCGTTCGCCATGGTCAGCGACGCCCGGGACACCCTCCTCGCCGCCGGGGTGCCGGCGACCAGCATCCACACCGAGCTGTTCTATGTCGATGACGTGGCTCCCGAACCGGTCCACCACCGCGATCCCGCCGTCTCCGGCGAGGCCAGCGAGGTCACCGTCATCCTCGACGGGCGTTCGACGACCATGGCGTTCAGCCGGGACACGGCCGTCCTCGACGGGGCGCAGGGATCTCGGCCGGACCTCCCGTTCGCATGCAAAGGGGGCGTGTGCGGGACGTGCCGGGCCCGGGTGACCGCCGGTCAGGTCGATCTTCGCCGCAACTTCGCCTTGGAGGACGCCGAGCTCGCGGCCGGGTTCGTGCTGACGTGCCAGTCGTATCCGCTCTCAGAGCGGGTCACGATCGACTACGACGCATGACGGCCGCCCTGCCTCCCAGATCGGAGCTATGCCCCACCTCGTGTTGGTGATAACTTCTTCTCAGCGACACGTTCGGGGGCACCACAGTCCGTTTGTCGCTCGTCCATCATGACTTCCTACCGTGACCTCTCCGTCGGCTCCGGTGCCAGCCCGCTCGAGCGCGGTGTGACTCTGGAGCGGGGCCGGATGCTCGATTGTAGTTACCATCCAGTAGGTTGTTCTTCACCTGACTCAGGAGAGAGACCCTGTGACCAGTAGCACGGCGGCAACCAGTGGCACCGCAGCCCCCTTGGAGTTCCGAGATGTGACCAAGCGTTACTCCGGAACAAAATCATCGGCAGTGGAAGGCCTGTCCCTGACCGTGCCCGCGGGCGAGATCTGCGTGCTGGTGGGGCCCTCAGGCTGCGGCAAGACCACGGCCATGCGACTGGTCAACCGCATGATCGAGCTCACGAGCGGCGACATCCTGATCGACGGGGCCACCGTCCTCGGTCGGGACCCGTCAGACCTGCGGCGCGAGATCGGCTACGTGATCCAGCAGATCGGGCTCTTCCCCCACCTGAGCATCACCCACAACATCGGGGTCGTGCCCAAGCTGCTCGGCTGGGACAAGGATCGCATCGAGAAGCGTTCCGCCGAACTGCTCGAGCTGGTCGGTCTGCCCACGGAGATGGGCGACCGGTTCCCGACCCAGCTCTCCGGCGGTCAGCGCCAGCGGGTCGGCGTGGCCCGGGCCTTGGCGGCCGACCCTCCCCTGATGCTCATGGACGAGCCGTTCGGCGCCATCGACCCCATCAATCGCGATCACCTGCAAAACGAGTTCCTGCGCCTGCAGACCGCCATCCGCAAGACCGTCGTGTTCGTGACCCACGACATCGACGAGGCCATCAAGATGGGCGACCGCATCGCCATCCTGCGCGAGGGCGGCGAGCTTGTCCAGTACGACACCCCGAGCGAGATCCTGGCCCACCCGGCCGACGATTTCGTGGCCCGCTTCGTCGGGGTCGACCGAGGCCTCAAGCGACTGGCCCTGACCAAGCTGGCCGACATCGACCTGATCGGTGCCCCCTGCGTCAAGCAGGGCGAGGCCATCGACGGAAGTCGCGACCGCTTGACCGACACCATCGGGGTGGTGCTCGTCGACGACGACGGGCGACCGCTCGGCGTGGTGTCCCCCGACCGGCTGGGCAACGGCAGCGTCAGTCGTTCCGACTCCCGGCACATCGACCAGACGGTGACCACGGCGATCACCATGCGCGAAGCGCTGTCGCTGATGATGACCGACTCGCTGAGACCGATGCTCGTGGTGGATGGTGACGGCAAGGTAGCCGGCTATGTGTCCATCGAGCTCATCAACCGGGCCCTCCACGACGAAGCCGCACATGCCCGTCGGGAGCCGGTTACCGAAGCGCGATGATCCTCGCTGCGGTGCCCGCGGCGGGCGGACCGGTCATTCCCCACTACGGCACCTCGGACTCGTGCGTGCTGCACAACGGGACGTTCTGCCTGCACTGGTTCACCCAGAACTGGTCCTCGGTGTTCCAGAACCGGTTGATCCAGCACATCGAGATGACCTTGATAGCGGTGGCCGTCGGCTTCGCCATCGCCTTCGCCCTCGCCCTGGCCGCTCATCGCAAGCGGTGGCTGACACCCCCGGTCACCTTCTTCACCAGCCTCCTCTACACCATCCCCTCGCTGGCCGCGTTCGAGATCCTGACGCCGCTCACCGGGTTTGGGCTGATGACCGTCGAGATCCCCCTGATCTCCTACACCCTGCTGGTGCTGTTCACCAACACCCTGGCCGGGCTGGCGGGCGTGTCCGCGGAGGTGCGCGACGCGGCGACGGGCATCGGCCTCACCCCGCGCCAGACCCTGACGCGGGTCGAGCTGCCCCTGGCCCTGCCCACCATCTTCGCCGGTCTCCGGGTGGCCACCGTGACTGTGATCTCCCTGGCCACCATCGCCGCCTTCGTCGGGAACCTGGGGCTCGGCAAGCCGATCTTCGACGGCCTCACCGAGAACACCTTCAACACCCAGTTCCTCGGTGCCGGTTTCCTGGCCATCCTCCTGGCTCTGTTCGCCGACGGCGCCCTGGTGCTCATCCAGCGTTTCCTGACTCCGTGGGCCACTGCCCGCCGACCCGTTTGAGGATCGAGCCATGAACAACTTCTCCAATGCCTTCACCTTCATCGCCAACAACGGCCATCTTCTGGTCACCAAGACCGAGACCCACCTGGTGATCTCCTTCGAGGCGATCCTCCTCTCGGTG
>JALYVP010000036.1 GCA_030853185.1 Actinomycetota bacterium
GCCGGTGGGCGACCCGGGGTTCGGGGTGCCCACCGGTGGGGTGGCCGGCGGGGCGGCCGGCGGGACGCTTGCTGCGGGGAGGCCGGTGGCGGTCTGGTTGGCGGCGCTGCCCTCGCCGATCAGGACGGGATCGGTCGACGACCCCGCGCCCCCACTGCTCAGCGCCGCAGGGCTGAACGCCCCGCCGCCGAGGCTGTTGGCGAAGCCGGAGGCGCCCCCTCCCGGCCCGAAGAGCAGGTTGTTGCGCCCGCGCGGCGCGGACGGGTTGACCGGAGGGCCGGCGGTGGCAGGCGGTGCCGATATGGCTGCCGCCGGCCCGCTCGACTTGGGCGAGGAAGCGACGGTGAGCACACCGAGGCCGACCATGCCGAGAGCGACCAGACCGCCGCAGGCGACCCCCAGAGGGCGGGCGGCCCGGTCCGCCAGCCAGTCCGACGCCGGCGCCAGGCGGCTCGAGGGCGCCACGGTCGTCGAGCCCTTCCACCGCTTGAGCGCCGTCGCCCCCATAGACGCCGGCTCCGCCCCGGCCAGGGGGCGCAGCGCGGCACCGAGATGGTCGGGCACGGACACGCCGGCCTGGGCGAACCGGCTCAGGAGGCCCTGGCGGCCCCGATCGGCGAGCTGAGCGCCGACAGAAACCGACACCCCGAGGATGGTCGCTACCGCGGCCCGGTCCATCTGCTCCACCTCGGTCAGCCACACCGCGGCCCGCCACCGCTCTGGGAGGCTCCTGAAGGCGGCCACGGTGGCGGTCGTCGCCTGCGACACGGCCCCGCCGCCTGACCCTGAGGTGGAGGTGGAGGTGGAGGTGGGTTTGGTGGGAGCGGACGTCTTGGTGGTGCGGGCCTGATCCATGGCCGCCCGGTAGACCTCGTTGAGCACGGCGGGCCGGAACGGTGAGTCGGCGTTGAGGCGGCGGCGCCGGAGGCCCCGCAGGACCTGGCTGAAGCCTTCGGCGACGGCGTCGGCGGCCAGGGCGGGACTCGGGCTCACCGCGTGGGCCAGCCTCCAGGAGGTCTGGCCGTGCCGTCGATACAGCTCCTCGAATGACGACCGGTCCGAGCGGGCGGCGGTGCGGGCCAGATCTGCCTCGGTCCGAAAGGCCACACCCGCTGACGTCGTCGTAGGTAGGGCAACTGTGCTCATGACCACTTGTGCCTCGTCAGTCCTGGGTCCGCGGATCCGGTGCGGGCGGTGACCGCAGCTTCTCGGTGGTGGCCCCACCCACACCGCTTCTGTGTACCCCCCACTTCTACTGGACAAGGGGCGACTCCTGCCAGTGGCCAGGGGTGCACAGGGGCGATTTCTTGGCGGGACGGCCCGGAGAATGCGACAGGAGGGACCAAGACGGCCACAACGGAGGAACGGTTCACGGTCCGGGGGGCGAATCGAGTTGTCCGAGCCCGGCGGTAGCGTGCCGCCCATGACCTCGCGACCTGCGACTCTCGGCCAGCTTCGTGACTCCGGTTGGGTGTCGGTGCCCGTCAAGGAGGAGGTCCGGCGCAACGCGGCGGCGGCCATCGCCGCCGGCCGCCCGGTGGTGGAGGGTGTCGTCGGCTACGACGACACCGTCCTCCCCCAGATCGAGCACGCGGTCCTGGCCGGCCACGACATCATCTTCCTGGGCGAGCGGGGCCAGGCCAAGACCAGGATGATCCGAGGCCTCACCGGCCTGCTCGACGAGTGGCTGCCGGTCGTGGGCGGCTCGGAGATCCTCGATGACCCCTACGCTCCGGTGTCGCGCTACGCCCGGGACCTGACCGCCGAACGGGGCGACGACACACCTGTGGAGTGGGTGCAGCGCGACACCCGCTTCGGCGAGAAGTTGGCTACCCCCGACACCTCCATCGCCGACCTGATCGGGGAGGTCGATCCCATCAAGGTGGCCGAGGGCCGGTACCTCTCCGATGAGCTGACGATGCACTACGGCCTGGTCCCGAGGACAAACCGGGGCATCTTCGCCATCAACGAGCTGCCCGACCTGGCCGAGCGCATCCAGGTCGGCCTGCTCAACGTCCTCGAGGAGCGCGACGTCCAGGTGCGGGGCTACAAGATCCGGCTCCCTCTCGACGTGATGCTGGTGGCGTCGGCCAACCCCGAGGACTACACCAACCGGGGGCGCATCATCACGCCCCTCAAGGACCGCTTCGGTGCCCAGATCCGCACCCAC
This sequence comes from Actinomycetota bacterium, assembly GCA_030853185.1. GTDB lineage: Bacteria > Actinomycetota > Acidimicrobiia > Acidimicrobiales > Palsa-688 > JALZAH01. The sequence continues at coordinate 2,171 of JALYVP010000036.1, forward strand.
TACCCCCTCGACGTGGCCACCGAGATCGAGGTGGTGCACCAAGAGGCGGTGGCGTTCGAGGTCGACGGCGTGACGGTGAACGTGCCGGACTACATGACCGAGATCGTGGCCACCCTGTCGCAGCTGGCCCGCCAGAGCCCGCACGTGAACCAGCGTTCAGGCGTGTCGGTGCGCCTCAGCGTGGCCAACTACGAGACCCTGGTGGCCAGCGCCGCCCGGCGGTCCCTGCGGCTGGGCGAAACGGATGCCTCCCCCCGGATCAGCGATCTGGACGCCTTGGCCGCATCGACATCGGGCAAGATCGAGATCGAGACCATCGACGAAGGTCGGGACGGCCAGGTGGTCGAGCGGTTGGTGTCGCAGGCCGTGCTGGCGGTGTTCCGCTCCCGGGTGCGGATGGACCAGGTGCGCGACGCCGTCGAATCGTTCGACAGCGGCAGCGTCGTCCACGCCGGCGATGACGTGGCATCGACCCGGTTGGTGCAGGTCCTCACCGACATCCCGGCGTTGCGGGGACCGGTGATCGGTCTGGCCGGCAGCGAGTCGCCCGCAGCCGTGGCATCCGCCGTCGAGCTGATCCTGGAGGGACTTCACCTGACCAAGCGGCTGAACAAGGATGCGGCCGGCACCCGCGCCACCTACCGCTCCCGGTAGACGGCTCAGCCCGTCCACGGCGGCTGGCACCGCTCACAGGCGTAGGCCCAACGTCCGGCCAGGTCCCAGCGGCGGATCGGCGTGGCGCAGCGAGCGCAGCACTCCTGCTTGTAGACGTAGCGGGTCCGGCCGTCCGCCACATCGGGGTCGTCGGGGTCGACGGTGACGATGCGCCGGGTCCTGACCCCCCGGCGCAGCATGGCCACGAGGGTGCCCCACAGTGCCTCCCACTCGTCATGGTCCAGGCTGCGGGCCGGGCGTAGGGGGTGGATGCGCCGGGCGTAGAGGGCCTCGGCCCGGAACACGTTGCCGACGCCGGCGACGAGGGACTGGTCCATGATCGCCACCCCGATCGGACCCCGCCGCCGGGCCAGCTTGACCCAGGCCCGCTCGGGATCGGCATCGGCGCGTATGGGGTCGGGGCCGAGTCGGGCGAGGATGGCGTCCGCGCCGTCGGGGTCGAGGACGTCGCAGGCCGTCGGGCCGGTCAGATCGAACACGGCGCCGGCGCCGGCCAGGCGCAGACGTACCTGCCGGTGGGTTTCGGGAGGAGGTGGGGAATGACGCCACCAGGTGCCGAACAGGCCCAGATGGACGTGGACGGTCCGGTCGGCGGCGAACCGGTAGAAGAGGTGCTTGCCCCAGGCTTCGACCGTCCGCAGCTCGGTGCCGTCGACCAGCTCGGCGCCCGCCGCGAAGCGCCCCTGGGGGGACGAGACGGCAACGCGGTGACCGGCCAGAGCCCGGGCCTGATCCCGGGCGGCGCGGTGGACGGTATGGCCTTCTGGCACGCCGCCATCATGGCGTAGCGTTACCGCATGGCTCGGTTCTCGTACTCCCGGTGGGACGGCACCCAGGTCGGCTTCGACATCGGTGCCGATGACGTGTTCTCCGAGCTGACCGACGAGCTGGCCTACCACGGGGACCCCAACCAGGCGTTGCAACGGCTCATGCAACGGGGCTTCACCGACCGCAACGGGGACCGGGTGGCGGGCATGAGGGAGATGCTCGAGCGCCTCCGCCAGCGCCGTCGCCAGCTGTTGGAGCGTCACGATCTGGGCGGGGCCTACGAGGACATCGCCGAGCGGCTGCGCGACGTGGTCGACCGCGAGCGCGACGGGATCGACGCCTTGGAGCGGGAGGCTCGGGAATCGGGCGACGAGCGGCGCCGCCAGGTCACCGAGGAGACGGCGGCGGAGAAGCGGATGAACCTCGATCTGCTCCCCCCCGACCTGGCCGGGCAGGTGCAGAGCCTGCAGAGCTACGAATGGACGTCCTCGGATGCCAGGGAGCGCTTCGAGGCGCTGATGGACGAGCTGCGCTCCGAGCTGATGCAGGGCATGTTCAACCAGATGTCCGAAGCCATGTCCGACGTCTCACCCGAGGCCTTGCAGCGGTCCAAGGACATGTTCAACGACCTGAACCGGATGATCGAGGCTCGCGCCGCCGGGGCGGACACGGATCGCATGTTCGCCGAGTTCATGGAGAACTACGGGGACATGTTCGCGGGGTCGCCGTCCACCCTGGACGAGCTGCTGGAGATGATGGCCGCCCAGATGGCGGCCATGTCCCAGATGCTGGCCTCCATGAGCCCCGAGCAGCGCGCCCAGCTTCAGGCACTCTCCGAGAGCCTGATGGAGGACATGGACCTGCGGTGGCAGGTCGAGCGCCTGGGGGCCAACCTGCGCAACGCCCTGCCCCAGATGGGCTGGGACCAGAGCCGCCCGTTCGAGGGCACCGACCCTCTGGGCTTCGCCCAGGCCGGCTCGGTGATGGGCGAGCTGAGTGACATGGACCAGCTCGAGAACCTCCTGTCGTCGGGCACCAGCCCCGGGGCACTGGCCGACGTGGACCTGGAGAGAGCGGGGGAGATCCTCGGTGCCGACGACTCCCGCTCCCTCGAGGCCATGGCCCGGGTGGCGCGCCAGTTGAAGGAGGCCGGCCTCATCGACCAGCGCGAGGGGCGCATGGAGCTGACCCCCCGGGGCCTGCGCCGCATCGGCCAGAACGCCCTCTCCGACCTGTTCTCCCGGTTGGTCAAGGACCGCATGGGTCGCCACGTCGTCGAGCGGGTCGGGATCGGCCACGAGCGGACCTACGAGACCAAGGCCTACGAGTGGGGGGACCCCTTCAACCTGTCAATCGAGCGGACGGTGCGCAACGCCCTGCGTCGGGCCGGTCCCGGCACCCCGGTCCGCCTGTCACCGGAGGACTTCGAGGTCGACCGGACCGAGACGATGACCAGCACCTCCACCGTGGTGGCCCTCGACCTGTCCCTGTCGATGCCCATGGGCGACAACTTCCTGGCCGCCAAGAAGGTGGCCATCGCCCTCCAATCCCTCATCACCACCCAGTATCCCCGGGACTTCCTGGGCCTGGTCGGCTTCGGCGAGGTGGCCAGGGAGCTTCGCCCGGCGTCGCTGCCGGAGGTGTCCTGGGACTACACCTACGGCACGAACATGCAGCACGCCCTGATCCTGGCCCGGCGGATGCTGGCCCACCAGCACGGCACCAAGCAGATCATCATGATCACCGACGGCGAGCCGACCGCCCATCTGGTTCCCGGCAGCGACCGGGCCTACTTCTCCTACCCGCCGTCGCCCGAGACGGTCCGCTTGACCCTGGCCGAGGTGGCCCGGGCCACCCGGGAATCGATCACCATCAACACGTTCATGCTCGGCGCCACCGGGTACCTGCGGGAGTTCGTGGAGAGGATGACCCAGATGAACCGGGGGCGGGCGTTCTTCACCACCCCCGAGACCCTGGGCGACTACGTGCTGGTCGACTTCCTGGACCAGAAGCGAACCACCCGGGGCGGGCGGCGCACGGCCTGAGGCCGATCCCGGCCCGGTACCGCGGCGACCGGTTTTGTGCCAGGGTCTTGGCATGCGCGTCGTCGTCATCGGCTGCGGCCGGGTCGGTTCCGAGTTGGCCGTACGGCTGACCGCTGAAGGCAACGACGTGGTCATCGTCGACAAGAACCGCCATGCCTTCCGGCGGTTGCCGGCCGACTGGACCGGCGAAGCGGTGGTCGGCTACGGCATCGACCGTGACGACCTGGAGCGGGCCGGGATCCGCCAGGCGGCCGCGGTGGCCGCGGTGACCAGCGGGGACAACACCAACATCTTGGTGGCCCGCATCGCCCGGGAGAACTTCGAGGTCCCTCACGTGGTGGCCCGCATCTACGATCCGCGCCGGGCGTTGATCTACCAGCGGCTGGGCATCCCCACGGTCGCCACGGTGAGCTGGACGGTGGACCAGGTCGTGCGCCGCCTCCTGCCCGAGGAGATGCTCACGGCATGGACGGACCCGACCGGCGCGGTGAGCATGGTGGAGCGCACCCTCCCCGAGCGCTTCGCCGGCCAGAAGCTGTCCCTCCTGGTCGAGGCGGGCCGGTTCGCCCCGGTCCTGGTCACCCGGAGCGGGCGGGCCCGGTTGGCCACGCCCGACACGGTGGGCCAGGACGGCGACGTGGTGCTGTTCTCCGTCGACGGCAACGCCTTCGAGGAGCTCACCAAGCGGCTGGCGGGGGAGGGACCGGGATGAAGGTCGTCATCGCCGGCGGGGGGAGCGTCGGGACATCCATCGCCCACGACCTGTGCGCCGGAGGCCATCAGGTTCTGCTCATCGAACGGGATGTGGAGCGCGTCGAGCGGCTCTCGGACAGCCTCAGCTGCGCCTTCCTGGCCGGGGACGCGTGCGAGGTCTCCACCCTGGCGGCGGCCGGCGCCGCCGAAGCCGACGTGGTGGTCGGGGCGACCGGTGACGATGAGGACAACCTCGTCGTCTCGCTGCTGTCCAAGCAGGAGTTCGCCGTGCCGCGAGTGATCGCCCGAGTCAACCACCCGAAGAACCAGTGGCTGTTCAACGAGACCTGGGGCGTCGACGTCTCGGTGTCCACGCCGCACCTGATGACCGCCCTGGTCGAAGAGGCGGTCTCGGTCGGGACGTTGGTCCGCCTCCTGCACTTCGCCGAGGGCCAGGCCGGCCTGGTCGAGGTGACCCTGGCCGAGGACTCGCCGGCCGCCGGGAGCCAGGTGGCCGACCTGGGCGTGCCGAGGGACGCCAGCATCGTGACCGTGATCCGCGAACGGCGGGTGGTGGTGCCGCGTGGCAACACCGTGCTCGAGGCCGGCGACGAGGTGATCGCCCTGGTCACCGAGGACTCGGAGGAGCCGATGCGGGCGTTGCTGGTCGGCCCCGAGGTCGGTCAGTCCCGGGCCGGGGTGACCAGACCGGTCAACCCCGGCCCGGACGAGGATGCCGGGGTCGCCTGAGGTTGTTGCCGCACGGCCGCTGACCGCCTCCGTCAGCGACCGGTTCTGGGCCCCACCTGGTCCCGGTAGGCGGCCAGGGTGGCATCATCGAAGGCCACCAGGCGGGCCACCCCCACCTCCGTCGCCGTCGATCGCAGGGTGGCGACGGCCACGGCGGCGGCGGCACCCACCGGGTAGCCGTAGACGCCGGTCGAGATGGCCGGGAACGCTCGGCCTCGCCGTGCCCGCCCCCGTGCCACACCGGCCCGACCGTATGGATGATCCAGCGGGCGGGCAGGGCGAACCCGGAGGTGGCCCGTCTTCGAGGCGGCCGATGATCGGATGAGCCCGACGTGGTGGAGCCTGGCCTATATCGCCCGGCTGATCTTGGGCGATGACCGCTACGGCGACGACCCGGCCGGCGGGCAGCGCACGGCGGGACGGTGGATGGCCGACCTGGGGCGGGCCGGCTGGGTGGAACGCCAACACCGCTTCGTCGCCGAGGGCGGACAGGTGCGGGGCACCTCGAACCTGTGGCGGTTCACCATCCCCGCCCCCCTCCGCCAAGCCGCCCTCCCCGTCGAGGATGCCGCCCGGGGAAACAGGGCCGTCAGCGCCAAAGGCCGGGCAAGGGCCGGGCCCACGCCCAAGGCCCCCCAACACCGCCACAGCGGCCCCCAAGAGCCAGCCAGGACGGTCCCGTCCTACCGGGACCAGGACCTGCGTCGCAGCTCCTCCTGCCCCGCCTGTGAGGGCCGGCGGTTCGTGGAGCTTCCCGACGGCTGGATGACCGCCTGTGGCGCCTGTGGGGCCAAAGGCCCAACCCAGGTCACCCACCCGCCCCTAAAGCCTGTCTGGCCCCTCCAGGCGCCCGTGAAGACCTCCGGGTGCCGCCCCCCTTCGCTTGGCCAGCACACAACCCGCAACAACCACCACCAGCGACCACGATGGCGGCCGCCCGGTGTCCGGTCCCGCCCCTCCAATGAGGGCCACATCCGATATGGACGGCCATATCTGACGGTCGAATACAGCGCCACGCCTGGCCGTGAGCCCAACCTACTGCGTAGGTGAACAACCCTCACCAACCAACCCTCTGGCGGCGGCTACGCCCCTGGAAAAGGGGGGTCAGCGGCTGGGGCGGGCGGCACCAGCTCGAAGCCGACCCAGGAGCCGGCTCCGCCTGGTCTACGCCTTGGCATCACGAACGCCCCACCAAGCCTGCCCGGCGCGAGCCCCGGGCGTGTCAAAGAGGTGCCACTACACGGGATTAACCCACCTGGGCGGCCGGCTTCACCCTCAAACACCGGCGCTTCGGTCGGACATCGGCCCGGGGCTCGCGTCGATCAGTTTAAGCCGGGAACCTGAGCTGAGAGCAGCCTCAGCGAACGCCCCGGCCGCAGGTATCCCGGCGTACCGTCTCCCGGTAAACCCAAGGTGGCAGAAGTGCAACGCATTGCAGTGGCTGCCCACAAGGGGGGTAGTGGTAAAACGACGGTCAGCGTCAACCTGGCCGGGGCCCTAGTCGCCGCCGGCAAGCGGGTGCTTGTGGTCGACGTCGACCCTCAGGGGCGGCGGCCGGCCTCGGCTACCCCCTGGTGTCAGATCCCCAGGGGAGCCTCACCTCCCGATTCAAGGTCGTCGGGTTCCCCACCACCGTGATCATCAGCGCCGACGGGCGCATCGTGGCGGATCATCCAGGGCCGCTCAACGCCAAGGACCTGCAAAGCCTGCTCGCCCCCGCCCTCCGGGCCGGTCAACGCCCGTGACCTTCCTGTCCGTCGGCAACCACCCAAGCAGGCCTCCCCGTAAGACGACTCCCGTGCCGGGAACCGACGGTCGCAACGCCAAGGGACGCATCTGGGTCGTCGCCCTTGTCGCCCTCATCGCCCTGGCCGGCGGATGCGGACCGTCGAAACCTGGCCGTCCCAGCGCGAACCTGGGAACCGTCATACCCGCCCGCCCAGTGCCGGCAATACCGCTGCTCACCGTCACGGGGGCATCGACCAGCCTCGCCGCCTACCGGGGCCGCTATGTCCTCCTGGCCCCCTCGCTCACGCTCTGCCAAGAAGTCTGCCCCATCACCACCGGCGCCCTCACCGCCATCCAACACGACCTCAACCGCGACGGCCTGGCATCCAAGGTCGTCATCGCCGAGCTGACCGTCGACCCCACCCGCGACACCCCCGCACGGCTGAGCGCCTACGCCCACCAGTTCGGAGTCCCCTTCACCCTACTCACCGGCACCAACGCCAACATCGCCCAACTGTGGAGCTTCTTCCACTTCTCCTATCAAAATGTTCCTGAACCGACCCCGGCGGGCACCGACTGGTGGACCGGGCAAGCCCTGACCTACGACGTCAACCATCAGAACGGCTTTATCCTCATCGACCCGGCCGGCAACGAACGGTTCGTCACCCTCGACATGCCCGGCACCAGCGGACGCCTACGGCCCGACCTCAAAGCCCTCCTCGACAACCAAGGCATTGCGAACCTCACCCACAGCGACCCGACCATCACATGGATCGTCCCCCAAGCCCTCCACACGCTCGGCTGGCTCATGGGCCAGACAATCGCCCATGAACGTGCCCATCAAGCGCTCAAGGCTCCGGCCCGTGTCGGGGGCAAAGCGGTCAGCGCCGACAGGCCGCTACCGGTGGTAGCGAAACGCGGTGTGAAAGGTGTCCATCGGTGTCGTCTCGGCCGATGCGTGACCCCAAGCCGATGATGTCTCGGCCCCCGTTTCGGAGAAGATGCAATCGTTGAGCCGGTTCGGGCGTCTCCTTCTGTGATGTCAATGTTCGATCATCGGGGGGCCAACTCGGAGTTCTTGGCGGCGACGTTGCCGCACCTCGACGCTGTGTGGGGCATCGCCCGGCGTTTCACCCCGGATCGGTCCTCAGCCGAGGATCTCGTTCAAGAGACCTACCTCTTGGCTTTCCGGTCCTACCCCGACCAGGGTTCGGGGCAGTTGCGGTCGTGGCTGGCAGCCATCTGCTTGAACGCCGCCCGTTCGCAGTACCGGGCAGACCGGCGACGCCCGTTCGAACAACTCGATGTCGACCTCAGCGACGTTGTCGCCGTCGACGACGTGGCGGCGATCGCATTGGCCCGGATAGAACGCTCTGCGGTTGCTGCCGCGATCGCCGAACTTCCTGACGATCAGCGGGTAGCGGTCGTGCTGGTCGACATCGGCGGACTCAGTACCCAAGAGGCCGCCGACACCATGGGGGTGCCGCGAGGAACGGTCCTGTCCCGGGTCCACCGGGGCCGCCGCCGCCTCGCCGGGATCCTGGCCCGACAGGGGCTCGACCATGGTCGATGATGCGGCCCATCCCGACCTGGTGACCCTCGTCGAGGGCGGGGGCAACGCCTCTGAGCGCTCCCGCTTGGAGCGCCACCTCTTGGCCTGCGATCTCTGCTGGGCAGCCGTGCGAGACGACCGCAGCGGCCGTCTCGCCGTCGAGGACCTCCGCGAGGCGGCCCCCGCCACGCTCAGGGACCGGATCGTGGGAGCCACCGAAACCAGCGGGGCAACCCGCTGTCGACACTCGAGAGCACCCCGACGACCACGGCACCGACAGGCCACGGTAGCCGCCGTCACCGCCATCGTGCTCGCAGCGGCTGGCGCCGTGACTCTTCGGCCCCTTGGGAGCCGAGACGGCGGCCGCGACCCGACGATCATCTCGGCCGTCGACCGGCTGGCCGGGTCGCCGCGAAAGCACCCGGTCCCGTCGGCACTCCACGATGCCGGACAGCGGGCGTCAATCAGCGCCACGACGTCGGAAGGGGCGACCGTGATCGTCGCCCGATCTGCGACTCCGTTCGCCATGCCCGCCGGGGCGGTACCCATGACGTCGGCCACCTCGCCGTGGGTCGCCCGCCGCGGTCAGGTCACGTTGGTGTGCTTCAACACCCCCCGTCCGATCTTGGTGGCCTCGCTGCTAGCGCCCGACCGGCTCATCCCTCTCGCCCGAAGCCTCGACACCCCCAGCCCCTGAGCGGCAGGTTGACACCACCCCGAGTTGCCCCGGCACATCCCGTTGCACCCAAAGGAGTCTCATGAGCCGTCTCACCTCCCGCCGCCGACGTCTCACGCTGGGAGCGGTCGCTTTCGCCACCCTCGCGGCGGGATGCGGGTCCGCCACGTCCAAACCAGCCGCGTCACCCCCAGAAAGCTCCAAACCGGCACCCCCAACGGTCTCCACCATACCCCCAGTCGCCCCCACCGGAACCGCCCCGAGCGGCCCGGCAGGAACGGCGGCGGCCACACCGTGGCCCGCAGCCCTCCACGACCCCGCCCACTCGGACGCGTCGGTTGTCGCCGGGCCGACGACGGGGGCCACCCGCTGGACCCGCAACCTCGGTGCGCCGGTCGTCGCCGGGGCCGTCGTCGGCGCCGACGGGACCATCTACGAGTCGGCCACCAACGGCATCCTCCACGCCCTCGACCCGGCCACCGGGACCGACAAATGGGTCTACAACGGCGGCGGATCCACCGACAACGGCCAAGACCTCTCCACCAGCCCCGCCATCCTCACCGACGGCACCGTCGTCTGGCCCGGCCCCAACGCCACCCTCGACGCTCTCGACCCGACCGGGAAACTGCTGTGGCAGCAGAAACTGGCCGGCGCCGTGCTCTCTCCAGCAGCCAAAGCCGGCGACAAGCTCTATGTCGCCGACACCAAAGGCGACGTCGCCGCCTACCACGCCACCGCCGCCGGCGCCCAGCAAACGTGGATGGTCAACGTCGGCAAGACCTCCTTCGGCAGCCCGGCTGTCGGACCGGACGGCACCATCTACGCCACCGCCGACAACCAGCTGATCGCGCTGGCCGACGCCGGCACCAACGCCACGGTCAAGTGGCGCTTCACCGCAGGATCCACTGTGGAAGTGTCCGCCTCGGTAGCCCCCGACGGCACCATCATCTTGGGCACCAACGACGCCTACGAGTACGGCATCACCCCGACAGGGGCCGTCGCCTGGAAATATCCCCGCAAAGTCTTCTCCTACTCAACCCCCGCCGCGACCGCCGACGGGCTCGCCTACTTCGGCGACAACGACGGCTACCTCGACGTCGTCGGAGCCTCCGACGGCCACGTGATCGGCCGCTACAACGCCACCACAAAAGCGATCTCCAACAATGGCATCGGGATATGGACCGCCCCACTGGTCGACGCCCACCACAACGTGTACCTCGGGACCGCGTCGGGACACATCCTCGGCTTCAGCTACACCGGCACCAAGCTCTTCGACGTGGCCACCGCAGCGATCGTCGCCTCCTACCCGGCCATGACCGCCGACGGCACCCTGCTCATCGGATCCGACAACGGCACCCTCTACGCCTTCCACACCTGACCCAGCGCCCCCAGGGGATCCTGGTTGGCGGCCGGTAGCGACCACCCGCGATCATCGGCGGGTGGCGATAAGAATCCCGAGATTCGAAACAGCAAACGGCACCAAGTACGTCACCACGACCTTCACCCACACCAACGTGTCGGCCTTTCCGTCCAAGACCACGTTGAGCTGATTGATAGCGAACAACACCGTGCCGACCACCACCGCCGTGACCGTCGTTCGGCGCAGATACGCCCGCCGCCCCAACACCCTCGCCCCCTGACGCCAGCCCCGCCACGTGTCAACAGGGGTCAGGCCGTCGCCGGGATCATCGGTCATGTCCAAACGTACCGACAACCTCGAGCAGCCATGACAGCTGTACGTGATCCCCAACAACGCCCACGACCGCCACGGCGTCACCCCAGCGCGGCTCGACCTGGGGCATCTCGACGAGCGCACCATCGCCGGGTTCTTGGACATGCTCGAAGTCGAGCGCGGCGCCAGCATCGCCACTCGCAACGCCCGCCTGGCCGCTGTCCACTCCCTCTTCACCTACGCATCCTTCCGCCACCCCGACCACGCCGAGCTCGTCGTCAGAGTCCTCGCCATCCCGACCAAGACGGCAAGCAGAACCCAAGTCGTCTACCTCGACGACACCGAGGTCGAAGGTATCTGTTTAGCCCATTTCCGGGCGCGTTAATCGCCGCCTACCGCCAATGGTCAGGCAACTGACCCGACACAACCTGAATGGTTACACTCGACCACGCCGACCACGCCGACCGGGCAGCACGGGCCGCCCGGCACATCACCAGCCCCCAGCCCCAAGTCAGCCGGACCCCCACCGCCCGCCACAACCCCCTACAGCCCAACCGGACCTACGACTACGACCACCACGGTCCCCACCACGGACCCGAACACGACGGCCCCGACCTCGGCATGTAACGCTCGGCGATGAGGGACTCGAGACCGGTCACGGCCAGGGGAACGTACACTGCGGGCGCACGGCTGGAAGGTTTGCGGCCCGCTCATCACGGAGACCCCGAGGGGGGCCACGGTGACCCTTACAAACACCCAGGAGCCAAGGGGGCACTACCTGCAGCTTCCCCACAAGTACTGGGTCAACGGCTGGCATCGGAAGCTGAACCTTGCCGGCAATACCGGGGGCGCCGCCCGGCTCCCACCCGCATATGTGGCCGCTCATGTCGAGCTCGGCTTCGCCCTCACCGCGCATGGGGCGCACGGGATGACCGTCGACGAGGCGCATGTCCTCGTCGGTGCTGGTGACCCTGCAGCGCTGGTGTATGTGGGCATGACCCGGGGCCGTCAGGCGAACCATGCCCATGTGGTCGTCGACGAGGCGGCCGACGAACCCGGCCGCCTCCCCGCTGCCGGGGGGGCCGGTCGAGGTCCTGGCCGGCGTGCTGGGCAACGAAGGACCGGCGACCGCCACCGCTATCGCCGGGTTGGAGACAGCGGCAGGGAACGACCGGCGGTGTTGGCCGCCCGCTACCTGGCCGTGGTCGACGAGGACCGCCGGGCCCGGGTCGCCCGGGGCGCCGACGCATCGGGTCGAACCTGTTGACCGGCGACGACGCCTGGAGGATCCTTGACGCCGCTAGACGACTCGAGGTCGACCTGGACCCCTTCCGTCCTGCCTACGGCCACGACGTGGGTGGCCACGACCACGACAACGACATCGGCTTTGGTCCGTGACCGCCAGAGGGGCTGCGGGGAGAGAATCGCATCGGACTCGTGTGAGGGCCGGGGTCGAATCGTTACCCTTGCGTTGTCAAAGGACCGTCGCATGGCGGGCTCCCGACCGGGCGGATTTATATGAGGAGCCTCTGGTGACGATGCCTTCGCAGGTGAGGACCATGGCCAAGCCGATGCAGCTCGTCGCTGCCCGACAGGAGTTAGCGTGTCTCGTCGACTCGTTGCAGAGCTGGTCGAGACGCCGCTGACGATCGAGCTCGATGTCTCAGCGATCGATTCGGATGCCGCCGTAGGCCAGCTCAAAGACCGGGGGCTGGTGGCCGGGCTGGCCATGCGCAAATTGCAGGCGCTGCACTGTGTCGCCACGCCGGGCGTTACCACGGCGGTCGATGTGGTGCTCGGCCTCATCGATGGCGTGCTACGGGCTCTGGTCGAAGCGCCTGATGCCTACATGCAGCGACGCGCCGCTCTCTGCGACTGGGACCAGGAGTTCGATGCGCTTGACAACGGTTTGATCTGGCGTAACCCGCAGCGCACCGATGAGGAGCTCGAGGAGTTCTCCCGTTGCACCGCCACGCTGGGGGAGTTGCACAAGGTCGTCGCGGCCATGGCGGAGCGGGGCTGTCACCTGCTCCGCTGAATCGGCTCTCGCCGGTCTTACTCGAGTGAAGCCATCGTTGTGGCGATGTCGAGAAAAGAGATCATCATGAGCCTGGAGGTGACCGGCGACTCCTCGAAGCCGAGGTGCAGATAGAAGTTCTGGGCAGCATCATCAATGGCGTGGAGCATTAAGCCTCGGGCGCCGATGTTCTCGGCCGATGACGCCGCCCGCCGGAGGGCTTGGCGTACGAGTTCCCAGCCGAAACCATGGCCTTTGTGGGCCACGTGGACACCCATCCGGCCGAGCAGCATCATCGGTATGGGGTTCGGCGCCCGCTTGGCCAGGCGGCGGTCACCGGCCTGGTTCTTGGACACCGAGCCCGCTGACAGGGTGAAGTACCCAATGATCTCCCGCTGCTCGTGAAGCAAGTAGGTGACCGCGTCCCGGCTGGCCATCGACTGGCTGGCATAGCGCACCAGCCAGATGCTCAGGTCCTCATTGCCGCAGTCGAACGCGCTGCGCTCTTCCTTGGACGGGTCGAACTCATCAAGGCGGGTGAGTAGGGGCAGGGTCGTGATCCGGGAGGGTGTCTCGACGACGAATGTCTGAGTCAGTCCTCGTCATCGAGCAGGCTTGGCCGGCGCAGGAAGGCGACGAGGCGGTCGTTCACCTTCGCCGGACGGTCCAGGGCGTCGAGGAACCGGTTCCAGGTATCGTCGTCCAAGATGAAGTGCCGCTGGTCAGCCAGGACCTGGTGGGCGCGTTGGATCGCCGACTGCGTGACGTACTCGCTGACCGACGTTCCGAGTGTCTCGGCCGCCTCGCGGATCAACGAATCGGCGCTCGCCGACAGTCGTAGGTTGAGTCGCTCGTCTTTGATCGCCGGCATGACTTCACATCTCCGTGGGGCGAGGGGTCTCGACAGGCAGTGTACAGACAGCGCATGTACAAGCCAAGGGTGACTAATGAAAAATGTCCACGGGCCTAGACCGCGACAGGCCCCGGCCTCGGGATGTAACCGGCGGGCCGTGACTAGCTGACCATCCGCCATCCGGCGGTTGCGTGCGCGAACGTTGGTCCATGCTGCGGCTCTCAGAGAACGATCGGCTGACCACCACAGAAGCAGGGAAGCTGATCGGCCGGTCCCAAGACGCAGTTCGCCAAGCCATCAATCAAGGCAAGCTCCCCGCCGTCAACGAGCGCGGTCACTTGTACATCGATCGCGTTGCGCTCATCGAGTGGGACAAGGGTGCACGGCGATTTCACTTCACCCGGGTCCCCGTCTGGGACCGGTCAGCTCAGATCATCGCCGAATACGGCTCGGTGGGCCGCCCTGGCCCTCGAGGCGATCTCCGGTTACCGCTACGGGGTCTGGGGCGGTACCGGCCCGGCCCGGAGGGCCCGGATCGTCGGCGACCTCGGGGCGGTGGATGTTCACACCTGGTATCGGGGCGTCGTTGAGGGCTGGGCCCCCCTTCGGCGCCAGGCGCCAGGGGTGGCGGCGTGAGCTCGCAGACCCTCGACCGGCAGCCGGTGTCGGCCCGGCGGGGCGGTAACCGTCTCGGGCCCGAGCATCCTCATCGGGCCAGGACGCCGACCTACCGTCGGCGGCGGTCCTGGGCGTCAGATCCGGACCCGGAACGACGCGACCGGAACCAACGCAACCGGATGCGGCGGCTGTGTAGCGG